>CAMDPA010000142.1 GCA_945903565.1 Devosia equisanguinis
CGACGGCTTCCCATCTTTGCCGAATGGCTTGTCTGTCGATCATGCAACGGCGTACGACTGTTCGCCGGGACAAGGAATCCCGCGCTGCCGAGTCACACGGTCGCACGCACACAGATCACGATTCAGCTATTTTGCGATCCGTCCTAAGGTACACTACTATGGGGAGGGAAGTAAGTTGCACAAATGTTGGATGTGTGATGGCAAACGACCCGATCGACTGGGCACTGCGCATTAAAGAATACCGGCAGAGAAACAACCTCACCCAGGAGGCGATGGCCGAAGACTTGGGCGTCGATAGAACCACGATCATTCGCTGGGAAAAGGGCCGTGACAAACCAGCCCTTATGTATCATAAGAAAATCCTCGCACTTACGCCTGTCGTTGAGGAGGGTGTCTTGCGTGGGATTATCGATTTCATTGATAATATCGACGGTTTTGCAACGCTGATGGACGCCGATTTTCGCGTGCTGCGCACGACGCGCAAGCACCAGCGGCTGATGGGCTACGATCCGGCCGACCTCTACGGCAAGCCGTCGCAGCCCTACTGGTCGGAGGCGATGGAAAGCATCATCAAGCACGTGGGCGGGCTCAAGGGCTACCGGGCGAACGGCATCCACCGCGTGGATCTCACGCTGGTCCGCAAACCGGGCGAGGGTGGATTTTCGATCAGTAAGCCGCTGATCTCCGTGGGCCGCACCACAGCCATTGGCGACCCGCGCAATCCCATCTGCCATCTGACGACGTTGCGTGTGATCGAAAGCGCAAATGACGAAGCGACGCCGCCGAACATGATCATCGGGCTCGACGGCGAAATCCCGTTGCCGTCGTCGCTGTTGGGTTGATGGCGGGCTCGCAAGCTGGGTCAAGCGTCGTCGATGCGGCGCATCGCTCCGCGATGGCGCGGAGCATCGCGTCCGCGCGTAGGACAGCTCCGCCAGGACGCGATGACGCGCGACCCAGCAATCCAAGTGATGCGCGCAAAGAATCCGGCGCGCGCTACGCTCCACCCAGTTGTCGCCTGACTTACTTCCCCTGCACTTCAGGCGCATCGGGATCAAACAGCCCCATCTGCGGTGTCGCCTGCCGTGCCGGCCCGCTCAGCCCGAGGTGGCGATACGCCTTCATGGTCAGCACGCGCCCGCGCGGTGTGCGGCCGACGAAGCCCTGCTGCAACAGGTACGGCTCGACGATTTCCTCCAGCGCATCGCGTGGCTCCGATAGCGCGGCCGCCAGCGTCTCGATGCCGACCGGCCCGCCGTCGTAGTTCTTGACGATGCAATTGAGATAGCGATGGTCGAGGCTGTCGAGGCCTTCGTTGTCGACTTCCAGCGCGACCAGCGCCTTGTCGGCAACCTTCACGTCGATCACCGCCGCACCATCGACCGAAGCGAAATCGCGCACCCGCCGTAACAGCCGCCCCGCGATGCGCGGCGTACCGCGTGCCCGCCGCGCGATCTCGCGTGCGCCATCGGGCGTCACCGCCGCTTTCAACACACGTGCGCCGCGCTCCACCACTAGCTGCAATTCGTCGATCGTATAGAAGTTGAGCCGGATCGGGATGCCGAACCGATCGCGCAACGGCGTCGTCAGCAGGCCCGCGCGCGTGGTCGCCCCAACCAGCGTGAACTTCGCGAGGTCGATCCGCACCGAGCGCGCCGCCGGCCCCTCGCCGATGATCAGGTCGAGCTGGAAATCCTCCATCGCGGGATAAAGGATTTCCTCCACCGCCGGATTGAGGCGATGGATCTCGTCGATGAACAGGACGTCGCGGTCTTCCAGGTTGGTCAGCAGCGCCGCGAGATCGCCGGCCTTGGAGATCACCGGGCCCGACGTGGCGCGAAAACCGACGCCCAATTCCTTGGCCATGATCTGCGACAGCGTCGTCTTGCCCAGCCCCGGCGGCCCCACGAACAGCACGTGATCGAGCGCTTCGCCGCGCGCCTTGGCCGCCTGCACGAACACCTTGAGATTGGCGCGCGCCTGCTCCTGCCCGATGAACTCGTCGAGCGACTGCGGCCGGATGGTCGCCTCGAAGGCGTCCTGCTCGCGCTTAGCTCCGGAAAGGATACGGTCGTCGGCCATCGAATCACGTTGGGTTTTCAGCTGCTTCGGTGTGAAGCAGCTAGACCCGTTTGGCAACCGCCCGATTTGCAACCGCAACTTTAGCGGACGTGCCGTGTCTATCCGAGCAACGCCCGCACTTCGGCCCGCACTTTTTCCAGCGCCACCGGCTTGACGAGGCTGCGCATGCCCTTCGCGGTGAGATCAGCCGCACGATCGATGCCGCCCGCGAACCCGCTGATCAACAATACTTTGAGGCCTGGCTTGGCCGCCATCGCGCGCCGCGCCAACTCGATTCCATCGAGCTCGGGCATATCTACGTCGGTAATGAGCACGGCCACGGCGGCGGGATCCGTCATGAAGCGTTGCAGCGCGATCATGCCGTTCTCGGCCTCGGCGACGGTGTGTCCGTCGCTGGCGAGGGCTCGGGCCATCAGGCCCCGCTCGGCGACGTCGTCCTCGGCAAGTAGAATGCTCGCCATGTGCCTCTCCCTCGGCGAATATCGTGTCGCGACGTTAGGCTGGAATGATGTCCAGGGAAAGACAGCATAGGCGAGGCGTGCGGGCAATATGCACAGAGGCGTGCGACGATCAGTTCAGCGCTTGCCCGCCTTGGCCACCGGCCCCGCCGCGACCGCCGCACATTGCGCCGGAAGGTTTTGCACCTTGCCTTCGGCCTTGAGCGCCAGCAATTCGCTGCAGTCGTCCTCGTCCGGCTCTTGCGGCTCGCGCGGTGTCACGGTCATCAGCCGCGTGCGCATCTGGGCGTAGATGGCGGGCCGCTTCTGTTTGTAGAAGTCGAGATCGGCGACCGGCCAGTCGGTCACCGTGATGGTGATCCGAAACGGCCGTCCGAACGCGTTGAGACCGCTCCGCGCGGCATGGAAATTGAACATGCCGACGTTGACGATCTCGCCCGCCGTCAGCGTGAAGCTTGCGTAGCTCGTGCGCACGAGCCCGGTGGTGCGATCGAAGCTGGTGACTTGCTTGGGACCCTTGGCCGTTCCGCACGCGAACGAGACGACATGATACTCCCCCGGCGGCAGCTCGACTTCCGCCACCGGCGACTCCGCGAGCGAGCGCACGTTGATGACCGCGACCGGCGTATGCAGCCGAAATCCTGGCCCCTCGCGCACGCCGAGCCACACCCCGACATTATCGCAGTTGGGACTGGAGCCGCCGAGCCGCATCACGGCTACGGCCTTGCTCGACTTGGCGAGCGTCGCGCCGGATGTCTCCTCGCCGACCCTTGTGGTCTGGCTGCAGGCGGCGAGCGCCACGGCAGCCATCATCGTGACCGCCAAGCTGGCGATCCTGCGTCCAACGCCGCCAAACATGACGCACCCCCACACACGCACGCAACACGACCAGCGCGTGCGTTCCCCGGCTGTGAGGCTATCCCGGCTTTGCACGATTGCCAATCGCCCGTGCTCGTATCAATCACGACCCAAGCACACGGGCGGCAAACGCTACTACCGCCGCCGTCGTATCCTCGGGCGACTCGCGGAAGATCGAGTGGCCGATGCCCGGCATCATCGTCGCCTCGACCGGGCAAGTGCACGCGCTCTCCGCAATACGGATCTGCGCCACGGTCGCGTACTCATCTCGCTCACCTTGCAAAATTCGGATGGGCACGCCGATTGCGGGAAGATACTCGCAGATGTTCCAACTCTCCTTGAAGTCGGGCTTCGTCCAGGTGTCATTCCAGCCGTAGAACGCAATCTCGACGTCGCGATGCCAGCGCGCCAGCTTCGGCTTGAGATCGCCCTGCTCGAACATCGCCTTCGCCGCCACCGCGCCCGCCGCCGTCTCATCCTCCACGATGAAATGCGGCGCGATCAGCACGAGTCCGGCGATGCGCTCATCCCGCACGCTGCCCATGTAAATCGTGGCGATCGACGCCCCATCCGATGCACCCACCAGCACGCCGCGCCGCAAGCCGATCGCATCGAGCACGCGCGGCAGCACCTCGCGTGCCTCGTCGTGCATGTAGCTGTACGGCCACGGCAACGGATACGGGCTCGACGCTCCATAGCCGCGCCGCGAGAACGCGAACACGCCCAGGCCGGTCGCCTCCGCCAGTCGCGCGGGAAAATCCCCCCACAGATGCGCCGATCCGAGCCCCTCGTGCAGCAGTACCAGAGCCGGCGCGTCGGCCGGCTGCGGACCATGGTGCAGGTATTCGAGGCGATCGCCGCCAATCTCGATAAAGCCCGCCGGCTTGAGCACGGCCATCCCTTCCATTTGCTGTTTCACGTCGACGGCGACGCGATTGCCACGGAAGCTGACTATCGAATATTGGGATTGACCGCTACGCTCGAACCGCACCCACGAGGCCCACCATGCCCGACACCGCACCGCCCGCCTCGCCTCCCGTCACCGCGCAGGACCGGATCAGGCCGAAAGGCATCCTTCATTTCACGATCGGCGTGCGCGACCACGTCGCCGCCGCCACGTTCTATGCGGATGTGTTGAGCTGCACGCATATCCGCTCCAACCGCCGTTATTCATTCATGGAATGCGGCGGCACTTATTTCGTGCTGGCAAAGATGCCGAACCATGTGCCGCCGAATGCACCCGACGACGACGGCCATCATCACGCATTCATCGTCGACGCCGCCGAGTTCGACCGCGCACTGGAGATCCTGGCGGCGCGCAACATCCGCATCGTCAGGCGCTCCGACGAAGGCCACAACACTTTCCCTGGCCGGCACGTCTATTTTCACGACGCAGACGGTAACTGCATTGAACTGATCGACCTCATCGCGCGCGAGACCCCATGAATTCGCACGACCTGCAACCCGACTTCGCCGCCGCCCCTCGTGGCCAGACGATCCGCGTCACCGCGCGCGACGGCCACGTACTCGACGCCTATCTTTCCCGGCCAACGCAGGCGCCGCGCGGCGGCCTCGTCGTCGCGCAGGAAATGTACGGCCTCACGCGCTACCTGACGGCGGTCTGCGATCTGTTCGCGCACCACGGCTACCTGACCATCGCGCCCGCACTCTACGACCGGCAGCAGCCCGGCTTGGTGATGGCCTATACCGACGCCGACCACGACCGCGCGCAGGTCCTCTTCAACGCCGTATCGTGGGACCAGGCGCTCGACGACCTCGACGCGGCCAAGTCGGCGGTTGCGAGCGCGGGCAAGGTTGCCATGATGGGCTACTGCTGGGGCGGATCCCTGTGCTGGCTGGCGGCGTGCCGGCGGGACTATGCGGCAACGATCGCCTACTACGGCTCGGCGATGCCCAAACACGCCGGCGAACAGGCGCGCTGCCCGGTCCTCGCCAATTGCGGCGACAAGGACGCGAGCATGCCGATCGAGGGGATCCAGCAGTTCCAGGCAAAGCAGCCGGGCGTGGCGATGAACATCTTCCCCGGCGCCAGGCACGCGTTCGACAACCCGCTGCGAGGCGACAACCGGTTCCACCCCGAGGCCTCGAACGCCTCACGTGCGGCCACGCTGGCCTTCCTGCGCACGCATGTCGGATAGGTAGCAGCAGCCTGTGCCATTGTGCAGCGCACACGATGGCGCGAGTTGTGCTAGAAGCGCTGGGTGTTCCCCGCGCTTCGCGATTGCCTTCCGAACGGACTTCCCGATTTGCCGTGTGGCTCTTGGGTTTGCAGGGCGGTCGGAGAAAAGTCGGTAAGCGTATGGTAAGGCAAGAGATTAACCAATCGCTTTCGGGGTGGCCATCGCGCGTGCTGGGCCTTATATAGTGGTATCTTCGAACGTTACTGCGCTGCGAGGACGCGCGCGGATCGCACCATTCCCTGGCCTGAGAGCTTGCTCTGCCCAATGAGCTCTAGGCCTAAGCAGAGTTCGCAAAAGTGGCGTTGCCAATTTTGCGATAAAACGCTGCCAAATCAAAGGCTGAGCAGAACGCGTTCAGCCATGGGCCGTGACATGAAGCCGCCAGATCAGAAGTAGCCACCACAAGACATGAAGTAGCCACAAGTAACCGGTGTTTGCGTAAGCAATGATCCTCACCCTGGCAATCAAGAATCTATTTCACGACCGGATCCGGCTCGCGGTGACGCTTGTTGGCATTCTGTTTTCCGTGGTGCTTGTGGCTGTCCAGCTCGGGCTTTATTTCGGCGCGCGCAAGATGATCGTCGCGATGGTGGAAAACGCCAACGCCGAACTATGGGTCATGCCGTTCGCCACCAAGAGCTTCGAGGAAGGCGGCGTTCTGCTCAAGCAGGGCGACCGCCATGCAGCCCTCGCGGTGCCGGGCGTCGCCGGCGCGGTGCCGGTGCTCGTCAGCTTCGCGGAGTGGCGCAAGCCCGGCGGTGGTAGCACGACGGCGATCGTGGTCGGCTCCAACCCGGAAGATGGCGGCCTCAGGCCCTGGAACGTGATCGCCGGCAGCGAGGCGACGATTTCGGAACCGGGCGGCGTTGCCGTCGACCGGACCTACTTGTCGGACCTTGGCGTTACCGCAGTTGGCGAAGTCGCACAGATCGAGCAAAGCCGCGTGCGTGTGACTGCCATAACAGACGGCATCCGTTCCTTCACAATGGCCCCGTTCGTGTTCACGACGCTCGCCCGCGCGCGCACTCTGGTCGGCGCGCCGCAGGACGGCTTCACGTACCTGCTCGTCAAGCTTGCGCCGGGCGCTGATGAAGCGCGTGTGCGCACCGCGCTGCAGGCCCGCCTACCCGATCAGGAGATCCTGACCAAGGCGGAGTTCCGCGACCGCACGTTGAAGCAATGGCTGTTCTCGACGGGCGCCGGCGTGGCGCTGATCGGTGGCGCGCTGCTCGGCCTGCTCGTCGGCACCGTGATCGTGGCGCAGACGCTGTACTCGAGCACCAAGGACCACCTGAGCGAGTTCGCCACCCTGCGCGCGCTGGGGTCCACGGCTGGTTACATCCACCGCGTGATCCTGACCCAGGCGGCGTTCAGCGCGATACTCGGCTACGTGCTCGGCATGGCGATTGCGCTCATCATTACGAGCTTCAGCGAGGCAACCGCGCTGCCGCTCGAGATGACGCCGTGGCTTGCCGCGGGTTTGTTCTTGATCACCATCGGGATGTGCGCGGTGTCGGCGATCTCCGCGATCCTCAAAGTAACGAAGATCGACCCAGCCATGGTGTTCAGCAGATGAGCAACCCCGTCGTTCTCGAAGCCCGCGATATTTTGAAGGAGCTCGGCCAGGGCGCCGGCAAGGTGCGCGCGCTGAAGGGCGTGACCCTGGCCTTGCACAAGGGCGAGCTCACCTTGCTGATGGGCCCATCCGGCAGCGGCAAGACCACCTTGCTGTCGATCCTCGGCTGCATCCTGACACCGACGTCGGGCTCCGTGACGCTCAATGGCGAGCGCGTCGACGGCCTGTCAGCGGAAGAGTTGGCGGGCGTCCGGCGGCGCAACATCGGCTTCATCTTCCAGTCCTACAACCTGTTCCCGACGCTGACCGCACTCGAAAACGTGCGCCTTGCCCTCGACGTGCGCGGCGCAAGCACGGCTGAAACCTATATCCAGGCGGAGACCGCGCTGCGTGAGGTCGGCTTGGGGCATCGACTGTCCAGCCACCCCCGCAACATGTCCGGCGGTGAGCAGCAGCGCGTGGCGGTTGCACGCGCTCTGGCCGGCGATCCCTCCGTGATCCTCGCTGACGAGCCGACCGCGGCGCTCGATAGCGAGAACGGACATCAGGTGATGGCACTGCTGGCGCGCATCGCCAAGGAGAAGGGGCGCGCGGTTCTGGCCGTCACCCACGATCCCAGAACGCACTCATATGCCGACCGCATCGTGCGGATCGAAGACGGGCTGATCAGCGGCGAAGAGCGGCAGGTCGAGGCTCGCAAGAATGTCACGCGTTACGATTTGACGAGAAGGCGCAAAGCCAATGGATAAGTCACTCAAGGTCAACTCCACGTTCGCTTCGCTGATCGTCGCGGCGGCCGCCGCCGCATTGGTCGCGATCGCCGTCGAGAACGGCCGCTCGTCGCGCCGGGCCGATGCCAATCTGCGCGCGCCATCGGCATCGGAGTCGGCACAACCCGTCGCCGCCACCGCTAACCGCGCCGCCGCGCCGAATGCCGGCGGTTGGACTGCTTCGGCGCCGGGGCGCGTCGAACCAAGAGATGGTGAGGCCCGTATTGGCGCGCAGATGCCGGGCAAAGTCGTCCAGGTGCTGGTGCGCATGAACGATGTCGTGCGCGCCGGCGACCTTCTGGTGCGCATCGCGGACGAGGAGCCGGCGGCCAAGCTCGCCGCCGCTCAGACCGAGATCGCCGTGCGCCGCCGCGAGCGCGATACCGAGCCCGCCGTGAAGCTTGTCGCCGAGCGCCGCGTCGCCGAGGACGCGGTGTCCGTGGCTGAGCGCAACGTGTTCCGCGCCCGCATGGATCTCGACCGCTTGCAGATCACGAGGGCGAGCGGCGCCTTGCTCGACAAGGAGATCGAAGCCGCGCGCGCCGCGATCACCGAAGCCAACGACAAGGCCGAACAGGAGCGCGCCAATCTGCGGCGCATCCAGTCCCAGCCGGGAATGCCGCTTCCCACGCGTCTCGAGGGCAGCCTCGCCACCGCCCGTGCCGAGCTGACCCTGATCGAAACCGCGTTGGAGCGGACCCGCGTACGTGCGCCCGCCGACGGCGCGGTGTTGCTGGTCAATACCCGTGCCGGCGAAACGGTATCGCCCTCGCCGGAAGATGTGCTGCTGGTGTTCGGCGATCTCACGCAGCTTCGGATCCGCGCCGAGATCGAGGAGCGCGATATCGGCAAGATCCGCGCCGGTCAGGCCGTTGTCGTGCGCTCGGATGCTTTCCCGGGTCAGGACTTCCAAGGCCGCGTCGAGCGGACCGCCAATGCGCTGGGCGCACCGCGCATCAGCTCCAAGGGCCCACGCCGCGCCAGCGACCAGGACGTGCTGCAGGTCCAGATCGATCTCGACGGCCGCCCGCCGCTGGTGCCGGGCATGCGGGTCGACGTGTTCTTCAAGCCCGATGCCACCGTCGGCGCCACGCCGGGCGCCACGACGCGGGCGAATTGAAGACCCGTCGTCCTACAGCAATTGACGCGCGGGGAATGTCGTGTCGCGCCCAAGGCTCTTCCCGGCCTACGCCACGGGAATGCGTAGGCCGCGGCACGAGACTTGATGGCTACTTCACGCTCGCGTGCCACCCTGGCTGACCGGCGCCAGCATCCGGTAGAGCGTGAAAGCCGCCAGTCCGATCAAGATCAGCGTGGTCGCAAAGATCGCGAGCCACTTGAACTGCGTGAACTGACTCGCCGTCTCGACCAGCTTCGCGTTGATGCGCGGATATTCGTCCATCAGGCTCCGCAGCGAAAAGTTCTCGCCGACATCGCACAGGAACTGCACCACCGGCGGCACCAACATCGCCTTGCGCGCGAGCGACGGGATCTCCAGCGCATGCCCCTTGGCGGTCTGGGTGGCGTAGAGAATGAACAGTACCGAGAACGTCAGCAGGAACAGCGAATTGGCCAGATCGTAGATCGGCAGGAAGCTGTGCCCGTAGTAGGCGCGGCCTTCATCGCCGAGCGCACGCAAGTGATCGCGTACGGTCTCGAAGCCGTAGCCGTGGCGATATGTATCGAGCAGCAACGCCTTGCCGGTGAAGTAGCCCTTGTCGGCGGCCAGCGACAGCATCTGTGGGACCGCCTCCAGGCGCACCCACAGGAACGACGCAGCCAGCAGCGCGAACGCGGCCAGCACGTCCCAGATCCTGATCCAGATACCAAGTCCGTCCCTGCCCGCGTCGGTTTCGGCTGCCATCTGATCACTCCCGTACCAAACCAAGTTGGGAATCGGGCTAGCATGCGGTACTGCCGAGTTGAACGGCAAACTATCAACAAGGTTGCCACGGCTGCCGGCGGACTGCCAGGCTTTCAGAGCGAGAACGATGCTGCGCGAAATCTACGTGCGCCCCGTGGGGCTGTTTCCGACCGCGCAGGGCGAACGCGCCGAGACCGTGCTCGGCAGCCTGCGGCTCGCCGGCGGCTGGCTCGACTTCACGGCGATCGAGGTGATCGAGCGCAGCGGCGCTCGCCTCGACCGGCGTCTGACGGGCCTGACGGACTTCCTGGAGCGCGACTGGGGCCGCCGCACCCTCAACGCCGCCGACATGTTCGAGGCCCTGCGCGAGCCGCGTCAGCGCCTTGCGGGCCTGTCGCTCGACCGCCCCCGCATCATGGGTGTTGTCAACGTCACGCCGGACAGCTTTTCCGATGGCGGCGCGCACGCGACCGCGCAGGCCGCCATCGACCACGGCTTCCGGCTCGAGGAGGAAGGCGCCGATATCCTCGACATCGGCGGCGAGTCGACGAGGCCGGGCGCTGCCCCAGTCTCGATCGAGGAAGAGATCGCCCGCGTGCTGCCCGTGATCGAAGGGCTCGCCGGCAAGACGCGGGCGCTGATCTCGATCGACACGCGGCATGCCGCCGTGATGCGCGCGGCGGCAGCGGCCGGTGCGGACATCATCAACGACGTCGCAGCCCTCACCCACGATGCCGAAGCGCTGGCCACGGCCGTCGAAACCGGCCTGCCCGTCATACTCATGCACGCGCAAGGCGATCCGCGCACGATGCAGGACGACCCGCGTTATGACGACGTCCTCACCGATGTGTTCGATTTCCTCGAAGCACGCGTTGACGCGTGTGTCCGGGCGGGCATCCCGAAGGGCAAACTGATCGTCGACCCCGGCATCGGCTTCGGCAAGTCGCTTACGCACAATCTCGAGTTGCTGGCGGGCCTGTCGCTGCTGCATGGCCTCGGCGTCGCGGTGCTGCTCGGCGCGTCACGCAAGAGCTTCATCGGCAAGCTCACCGGCGTACCGCAAGCGGGCGACCGCGTGATGGGCTCGCTCGGCGCGGCATTGGCCGCCGTTTCGCAAGGCGCTCAGATCGTCCGCGTCCACGACGTCAAGGCGACACGCGAGGCGCTCACCGTGTGGCAGGCCTCGACCAGCGGCGTGGTGGCGGGAGCTTAGCACCCTCCAACACGCCCCACCTCCACACGAAGCCCAGTGCAACCCTTTACTGCACTCCCCGCCACAACGCCGACAGGATATCCGAGCGGTCGTCGGTCCATGGCCGGTAGCTGGAGGCGGCAGCGGGTTTGGTATTCTCGATCTTCAGTGTGGCCGCGATGACCTGCGGCGAGCGGGAGACGAACATGACGATGCTGCCGGGAGCAAACAGGGTGCCGTCGCCGCGGCTGAATACATGGCTGCCGTGCAGGCCGGGCACCGAGGCGACCAGCGCGCTGGCAACGCCGACGAGATCCAGGTGACGGTTTGAAATGTGTAGAGCAAGTAGCCCATTTTGCTGCATCTTGTCGAAATACAGCAGCAAGGCCTCACGCGTCAGCAGATGCACGGGAACCGCGTCCGAGGAGAAAGCATCGATCACCAGATAGTCGAAGCGGGCCGCCGGCTCCTTGGTCAACGTAAGACGCGCATCGCCAAGCACGATGTCGGCATTAGAGCGCTTTCCACTTGATGTGAATCAAAACAGTTACAGGGGATTCCCTCGGACGCGCAAATCAGATTCGGATTCCACCGGCAGCAACGGCGGGGATCGCGATGGCGAAGGGATACTCGAAAGATCTCAGGGTGCGGGCCGTCGCG
>CAMDPA010000143.1 GCA_945903565.1 Devosia equisanguinis
GCGCCTCGAACTCGGCGGCGGTCTTGGGAAAATCCCGCCACAGATCATCCGACTTATGCTGTGTCATGGCGCCAACTCCTGGTTGTCGCCGGTAGACCATGCAATTGCGCTGAATTTGAGGGACCTGAGGCAAGGGGATAGGTATGGCACAATGACCACTGGTCCGACGAGGCGCGCCGAATATTTGGCATCGCGTCGACGCGAGCGCCCGCGACGATACAGGAATTCGTCGATGGTCTTGTGCACCCCGTGGATCGGTTGCGGGTCAGGGCCGCGATCGAGCAAACAACGCGGCTGAACCAAAGCAGCCGGATCGAATATCGCACGCTTAGGCCAGAGGTGGGCAGGCCAGAGGAGGACGTCCGAACGGTTATCACTACGATCGAGCCGGAAGTCGGCGGCAATTCAGTTCCCGGCGTGTTGCTGACCGTCGTCGACGATACGGAGCGGCGGCAAGCCGAGGCGAAACTAGCGGAGTATCGCAGTGAGCTGTGGCATGTGGCGCGCGTCGCCACGGCAGGGGAAATGGCGACGGTCGTCGCGCACGAGTTGAACCAGCCTTTGGCCTCCATCGCGCACACCGCGAACGCTTGCCAGCGGCTGATCGCGATTGGCGATATCGGCAACGAGGAGATCGCTGGACATTTCGCAAGCATCTCGGAACAGGCCAGGCGCGCGAGCACGATCATCGGCCAGATCAGAAGCTTCGTGCGCAAGCAGCCCGCGGCACCGCAATCGCTCTGCCTCAACAACGTCGTCGACAATATCCTCAACATGCTGTCGCCATGGGTGCAGCAGAACGGCATAGAGATCAGGCGGATCAGCGCGCAGGACCGGCTGCCGATGGTTGGTGATGAGATTCAGCTTGGGCAATTGGTTTTGAACCTGGTGCGCAACGCCTTCGATGCGGTGGCCGGGAATGCCGTGCGTGAGCGCATCGTCGAGGTCACGACGAGCAGCAGTGCCGATCACGTGCACATCGTGTTGGACGTGGCGGACAATGGGCCGGGTATCGCTGCCGAGCTCGCCGACCAGATCTTCGAGCCGTTCGTCAGCACGCGCCGCGAAGGGCTGGGTATGGGGTTGCCGATCGCCAAGACGATCGCCGAAGCGCATCAGGCGGTGTTGAGCGTAAAGCCCAGGGAAGCCGGGCAGCGCGGCGCGTGTTTTCGCGTGGTGTTTCCGACGTCGCTGTGATGCCCATGCGTCGGTGGTCGTTCAAATGAGCCGCAAACCTTTCAGGCTCGCATGGCCCTGGCGGCCGACGATGATGTGATCGTGGATCACGATGCCCAAGGGCCTTGCCGCTTCGATGATCATCTTGGTCATGTCGATGTCGGCGCGCGACGGCGTGGGATCGCCGGAGGGGTGGTTGTGGACCAGAATGATCGCCGACGCCGACAGCTCCAGCGCGCGCTTCACGACTTCGCGGATATAGACGGGGGTGTGATCGACGGTGCCCTCGCCCTGGACTTCGTCGGCAATCAGACGGTTCTTCTTGTCGAGGAACAGGATGCGGAACAGCTCGCGCGCCTCGTAGGCCATCGCCGCGCGGCAATAGTCGACCACCTGTTGCCAGGAGCCGAGCACGGGCTTGTCGATCACCTGCTTCTGCATCAGGCGTAGTGCTGCGGCGCGCACGATCTTCAGCTCCTCGACCACGCGGTCGCCGGCGCCGTTGACCTCCTTGATCAGGACATCCGGTGCGTTGATCACTTCGGCGAAACTGCCGAAGCGCGCCAGCAGGCGTTTGGCGAGATCCTTGGTGTCGCGGCGCGGCTGGGCCTTGAACAGCACCAGTTCCAGCAGCTCGTAATCTGGCATCGCGTCGGGCCCGCCTTGCATGAAGCGCTGGCGCAGGCGCTCGCGGTGGCCGTGATGGCCGGGAATGGCGGGGGCTTCGAACAGACCGAGCTGGGGGGCGTCATCGGACGCGGACGGCCCGGCCGGCTTCGATGCGCGCTCAGCCTTGTCGTCGGCCGCCGACATCCAGGCTCCTGCCGCTCAGGCGATCGTGTAGGGCGGCTTGTGGAAGCCCCCCGGGGAGGTCGTGAAGATCTCGCAGCCCGTCGCCGTCACGCCGACCGTGTGCTCGAACTGGGCCGACAATTCTCGGTCCCTGGTCACCGCGGTCCAGCCGTCGGCGAGAACCTTTACGGTGTCTTTACCGAGATTGATCATGGGCTCGATGGTGAACAGCATGCCGGCCTTGAGTTCGGGCCCTTCGCCATCCATCCCATAGTGCAGGATGTTGGGGCGATCGTGGAACACGCGACCGAGGCCGTGGCCGCAGAAATCGCGCACCACGCTGCAGCGCTCGGATTCGGCGTAGGTCTGGATCGCAGCGCCGATATGGCCGACCGTGTGCCCTGGTTTCACCGCCGCGATGCCGCGCATCAGCGCCTCGTAGGTCACATCGATCAGGCGTTCGGCGCGGCGGTTGAGTTGGCCGACCGCGTACATGCGGCTGGTGTCGCCGTGCCAGCCCTCGACAATCAGGGTGACGTCGATGTTGAGCATGTCGCCCTCGCGCATCGGCTTGGACGAGGGGATGCCGTGGCACACGACGTGGTTGATCGAGGTGCAGATGGCGCGCGGGAAGCCGCGATAATGCAGCGGTGCGGGCGTGGCTTTATGGTCGAGCGCGAACTCCAGTACGAGATCGTCGAGGCGCTGGGTGGAGACGCCGGGCTTGACCCACGGCACCAGCATGTCGAGCGCTTGGGCCGCGAGCTGACCGGCGCGGCGCATGGCTTCGAACGCTTCGGGCCCGTGGATCTTGATGGGGCCTTCGGGGGGCGCCTGGGCTGCGGCCGTTGCGGCGCGGCTGAGTTGCAAGTTGGACATTGAGCAGGACCAGCGGCGCGGCAGGATGCTGAAACGGGCGAACGTGACGACGCGAAGCTCGAACGGATCGCGCCGTTTCGAGCTTCGTCAAACATCCTAAACAGACATTCGTTGGAAGGCCAACGAATGTCTGTTTAGGTTCTTGCTCGAGCTTTGCTGAGCCGGGGCAGCGCCCCATCCTCGCTCCAACTGATCCGTGAGATCAGGCCTTCGCTGCTTCCGCGGGCGCCTCTACGGCGGCGGCTTCGGCCACCAGCGCGCGGGCCTGACCGACCCAGTCCTCGCGCTCCATGCGGCCGTTGAGCTGCATGATGTCGTCGAGGTTGGCGAGATCTTCGTCCGAGAACGCCACGATCTGGTCGAAGCGGAGCACGTTGAGCTTCTTGAGCTGGATCTCGAGATCGGTATTGATCGTCGAGATCTTGGTGAGGTCGTCGGCCTGGCCCTTGGGCCGCTTGAAGCCCTTGAAGGCCGCGTTGAGCCGCTTGGCGCGCGCATCTGAGCGCTCGAGGATGCGGGCCGATTTGCCGCGACGGTCGCGCAGGTAATACAGCTTCGCACGGCGCACCTTGCCACGGCGAACCACTTCGAGGTCGGCGATGAAGGGCGAGTAGAGCGGGAACACGCGCTCGACGCCTTCGCCGTAGGAGATCTTGCGGACCGTGAAGCTCTCGGCCAAGCCGGCGCCGTCACGGGAGATCACGACGCCCTCGTAGGCCTGCAACCGGAAGGCGGCCTTCGGCGCTTCCTTCTTGGCGGCCTTACCCTTGGCCTTGGCGGACGTGTCGACCTCTTCGGCCACCTTCACCATCACCTTCACGGTGTCGCCGGGCCCGAAATCGGGGATGATCCGCTTGGCGGTGATCGCCGCCATCTGCTCTTTGTTGATCTGCTCGATGATGTTCATAGTCGCGTCGCCTTGGTTCTTATTTATCGAACGCAGAGGAGCCGCGGCCGGTCCACGGCGGGACGGGCGGGCTCATGCAACCCATGATTGGGCATCCATGCCAAGCAGAGTTCGCAAAAGTGTCCTACGCGGTTTTGCGATAAAACTCTGCTGAAGCAAGAAACCGAGTAGACCATTCGTTGACCTTCCAACGAATGGTCTACTCAGGGAATTGAACGGGCTAGATAGCTCAAAGGCCGGGCGTTGTCGATGCCTGTATGTACGCGGTTTTCGGACTGGAGAGCCACCGGCCTGTAGGCTGGGTCAAGCACGTCGCGCGACCCAGCATTTTCGGGCAGCGCGTGGAATGCTGGGTCGCGCGGCGCTACGCTTCGCTTGACCCAGCCTACGTGTCCCGCTTGGGCCGATCTCGCGTCAAATCCGGCCGCCGCGCGGTGGTAATCCGCTCCGCCTGCTCCCGTCGCCAGGCGGCGATGCGCTTGTGGTCGCCCGACATGAGCGTTTCGGGGATCGCGCGGCCTTCCCACTGGCGCGGGCGGGTGTATTGCGGGTACTCCAAGAGGCCGGCCGAGAAGCTTTCTTCGCTCAGGGATGCCGCGCTGCCGATCACGCCGGGGAGGAGCCGCACACAGGCGTCGATCATCACCATCGCGGCGAGTTCGCCGCCCGACAGCACGTAGTCGCCGAGCGAGACCTCGCGCATGCCGCGGGCTTCGATCACCCGCTCGTCGACGCCTTCGAAGCGCCCGGCCAGCATGATCAGGCCCGGCCCCGCCGCGAGCTCCCCCGCGAGCCGCTGCGTGTATGGCTCGCCGCGCGGAGAGGCGAAGAGGACAGGCAACTCCGGCGCGTCCTGGCGCGCCGCGTCGATCGCGGCCCCGACCACGTCGCAGCGCAGCACCATGCCCGCGCCGCCGCCTGCCGGGTGGTCGTCGACCGTGCGATGCTTGCCGATGCCGAAGTCGCGGATGCCGATTGCATCGAGGCGCCACACGCCCGCCGCCAGCGCGCCGCCGACCAGCGAAACCGCAAGCGGCCCAGGAAACATCTCGGGAAACAGCGTCAGCACCCGCGCCTGCCAGGGGGCGGCGCCAGTCGATGTCGGGAAGTGCGCCACGCGCGTCGAAGCTCCGTTGCCTGGAAGTTGGGGGCCGCTCGGCAAGGCCTAAGCAAATGTGCGCCGACCTGCCAACGATTAATTCGGGCGTTGAAGGCACTGGCTGCGACTTCAGGTGGTTTGGGACAGGCCAAAGTAGGCTTGCGCGATGCATCAGGAGGTCTCGTTTTGGCACGTCGCGCGGAACGCGCGATTGGGCTACCGCCCAAACCCGCTTGGGAGGAGACCTCCCAAACCCACCCTTCTTTGGAGCAAAGAGAAAGGCGATCGTCATGCGGGAAGGTATAGTGAGAATTGCTGGTGGGGCGTTGCGGACATTGACATTCCGGATGTTGTCGTGCATTGTAATACAATAAGCCATGGATCAGCCCGATGCCGACGATCACCATCCGACTCGACGATGAGACCGACGCCCGGCTGAAGCGGCGACTGTCGCACAGCGGTGAATCGCTTTCCGAGTTCGTCCGGGCCGCCGTCCTCAACCAGCTCGCGGCTGGCCCCATTCACGAGACGCCATATGACGCTTGGGCGCGGCTCGTCGAGGGCTGTGCCGGCAGCGGCGACACGGACCGCTCGACGACCTACAAAGCGCGGATCAAGGAGAAGCTCCGTGCGAAACATCGTCGTTGATGCCGGACCGATGATCGCAATGTTCGACCGCGACGATGCCTATCACAAGCAGGCTGGTGAGTTCCTGCGCCGGGTTGGGGACTGCCGCCTGATCACGACATCTCTGGTGATCGGTGAAGTCGCGGCCATGCTCGCCGATGTGCAACCGAACTTGTTCCGGTTTTTGGATTGGCTGTCGGCGGTGGTCGAGATCGACGATGCGCTGCGCGAGGATTTGCCGCGAATTATCGAAGTCATGAAAAAGTACGGCGACCTTCCAGCCGATTTGGCCGACGTTTCAATCGTTGCGTTGTGCGAGCGGCGTGGGGTCAACACAGTTGCCTCGGTCGATTCCGACTTCGTCGTGCATCGGCTCCCCAAGGGCCGGAAATTCGAGAATGTTTTCTTCAGTCCCGGCAGCGGTTGATCAGCCGGCGCAGGGAACTTCGATACACCCCAGGGTTATCGCGCATGAATCGTAGGGCGGGCTGAGGCCGGCGTTTCAGCCGGACGAAGCCCGACGCATCGCCAGGAAATGTCGGGCTTCGCGCGAAGGGTGCTCAGCGCCGACCTACGAGGGCAGCCGTCACGTCAGCGGGCCGGTGAGATACAACGTCACGCGGATGCCGCCGTGCAAGACCGGGGCAGCGGAAGGGGCGAAGGGCAAGCCGGTCGCTTTGGCGAGCGATGGGTCGTTCGTCACCAGACCGACGCGCCAGCCGGCAAAGCGGGCGGCTAGCGTTTGTCCGAGCGAGCGGTAGAGGACATGCAGGCGCTGCTTGTCGCCGACGCGGGTGCCATACGGCGGGTTGACGATGACGAGGCCGGGCGGACCGCTGGGTGCAGCGAGGTCATTGATTGCGCATTGCCGGAACTCGGTCATCTCCGAGACGCCCGCACGCGCTGCATTGGCGCGGCTCATGCCGATCGCGTTCGAGTCGAAGTCGCTGCCGTAAAACCGGATGGCGGGCGAGGCTTTTTCGCGACCCTCGGCTTCCGGGAAGGCACTAGGTGAGGTCGGTGGGGCAAAGCTTGTCCGCATGCGCTGCCACGCCGGCTCGTCGAAGGTGGCGAGGTGCTCGAACGCGAAGTGCCGTGCCCGGCCGGGCTTGAGGCCGGCGGCGATTTCAGCGGCTTCGATGACGAACGTGCCTGATCCGCACATCGGATCGACGACGGGTTCGCTGCCGTCGTAGCCGCATTGGAGCAGGAAGAGCGACGCCATCGTCTCCCGCATCGGCGCCTTGGCGACTGCTTCCTTGAAGCCGCGCTTGTGCAGGGGCTCGCCCGACGTGTCGACGGCGATGGTGCACATGTCGTCGTCGATGCGCGCCTTGATGCAAACCTCGGCCTCGGGGGAGACGGGCGCGCCGAGTTCCTCACGGATCGCCGTTTCGATGCGCTGCGCGGCGGCGCCGGAGTGGTAGATGCGCGAGCTGCCGCATGACGCCTCGACGCGGAACGGCACATCCCGGCGCAGGATTTCGCCCCAGGCCAAGCGGCGCGCGCGCTTGTCGAGCTGGGCGAGGTGGAAGGCCCGGAACGCGCCGATGCGCGCGAGGACGCGACTGGCGCCACGGATCTCGAGATTGGCGCGCCAGACTTCGGGCCATCCGCCCCTGACGGTTACGCCGCCCTTGACCGTCGTGGCTTGCGCGAAGCCCAGCGCCTCGGCCTGTGCGCACAGCACCGCTTCAAGGCCCGGAGAGGCCACTAGGAAAATCTCGAGATCGCCGTCCGTGGTCATTCCGTCTGCTTATAGGGAAGTCTGATTGTAGGGAAGGCGGGCAGGCATCGAGATCTTTCTCGGCTGTCTCGAGCGGGCGCGGGGACTAGGCCAAGCGGCATACGCGGGCCTGCGGAGGTTGGAGCGGCTTCGCAACTTTGCTAAGGACGCAGGGTCCGCAATGGCTGGCGAAATCCGTCACGACAAGACGAGCGCGCAGCGGGCACATTGCCGGGGATTTCAGACGCGATGGATAGTGGGGAGGGGAACGCGATGCGAGTGAATTATCGCAACATGGATTTCTGGAGCGGGCTGATGCTCGCCGTGGTCGGTCTCGGGGCCCTCCTGATCGCGCGCGACTATCCCATCGGCACCGTGTTGCGTATGGGCTCGGGCTACTTCCCGACGATCCTGAGCGGCATCCTGATCGTGTTCGGCATCGTGCTGATGCTGCGCGCATTTACCACCAGCGAATCGATCGAGGGCGGCTTGTCGCTGCGGGCGCTGCTCATCCTGCCGACCGCGCTTTGCCTGTTCGGCTTCCTGCTCGACCGGGCCGGTTTCATTCCCGCGATGCTGGTGATCGTGATCGGCTCGGCGCTGGCGGGCCGGGAGTTCCGTTTTCTCGAAGTGGTGGCGCTGGCGATTGGTCTCACGGCAGCGTCGGTGGCGATCTTCATCTTCGGGCTGGGTCTGCCCTATCCCCTCTATGTCATCCCGCACATTCCCGGATTCTAAGCCGAGCCTTGTTCCCCAACTCAGCCCGCATTCCCGACTGCAGCCCGGCGAGCACACATGGACATCCTGAACAATCTCATCATGGGCTTTGGCGTAGCAGTCACGCTGCAGAACCTCGGCTATTGCTTCATCGGCGTGTTCGTCGGCACGCTGATCGGCGTGCTGCCGGGCATCGGCCCGCTCGGCACCATCGCGATGCTGCTGCCGATCACGTTCAACGTACCGCCCGTTGCCGCGCTCATCATGCTGGCCGGCATCTATTACGGCGCGCAGTACGGCGGTTCGACCACGGCGATCCTCGTCAACCTGCCGGGTGAAACCTCCGCTGTCGTTACGTGTATCGACGGCTACCAGATGGCGCGTCAGGGCCGGGCTGGACCCGCGCTGGCGATTGCCGCGATCGGGTCGTTTGTCGCCGGCACGTTCGGTACGTTGATGATTGCGGTCGCGGGGCCGCCGTTGGCGGAGTTCGCGCTGAAATTCGGTGCGCCCGAATACTTCTCGCTGATGCTTATGAGCCTCGTCGCGGCGGCGGTGCTGGCGCAAGGCGACATGCTGAAATCGATCGCGATGGTGGTGCTCGGGCTGCTGCTCGGCATCGTCGGCACGGATGTGAACACCGGCACGGCGCGTTACTCGTTCGATATCCCGGAACTCTCCGACGGCATCGGTTTCATTGTGATCGCGGTGGGGATTTTCGCGGTTGGCGAGATCATCTTGAATTTGGGCGAGACCCACGCGCGCGTGATCTTCACGGACAAGATCAAGAACCTGTTCCCGACCAAGGAGGACCTGAAGGCCTCGTTCGGGCCGATTCTGCGCGGCACCGCCATTGGCTCGTTTTTCGGCGTTTTGCCGGGAACGGGACCCGCGGTCGCGTCGTTCGCCGCCTACATGCTGGAGAAGAAGATCTCCAAGACGCCGGAGCGGTTCGGTCACGGCGCGATCGAGGGCGTGGCGGCGCCCGAGGCCGCCAACAACGCCGACGCGCAGTGCAAGTTCATTCCGATGCTGACGCTGGGGCTTCCGGCCAGCGGCGTGATGGCGCTGATGCTGGGCGCGCTCACGATGCAGGGCATTCAGCCGGGCCCTGAGGTCATGACCCAGCGTCCCGAGCTGTTCTGGGGTCTCATCGCCTCGATGTGGATCGGCAACCTGATGCTCGTCATCCTCAACCTGCCGCTGATCGGCATGTGGGTGAAGCTGCTGTCGGTGCCCTACCGGATGCTGTTTCCCGCGATCATGGCGTTTTCCGCGATCGGCGTTTACAGCGTCAACAACTCCGCGTTCGAGATCTACCTGACGGCGCTGTTCGGCGTGCTCGGCTTCATGTGGGCACGGCTTGGGTTCAACATGACGCCGATGCTGCTCGGGTTCGTGCTGGGCCCGCTGATGGAGGAGCATCTGCGTCGCGCCATGCTGATGTCGCGCGCCGATCCCACGGTGTTCTTCACGCGGCCGCTGAGCGCGACGTTCATGTGCGCGACGATCCTGATCCTGATCATCGTGCTGCTGCCGGCGTTCCAGAAGAATCGCAAGGTGTTGACGGAATAGCGGGGGCTGATTTTCGCAAAGCAAAAGGCCGGTCCCCGTGGGGATCGGCCTTCGCTGTTTCGTGGCCGGCTGCAGGTTCGCACGCCTCGCCGGCAGGGCTCAATCAGCACCTACTTGGAGGTTGCAGCGGTTGGGGGCGCCAGAGCAAGAGGACCCTCCAGAGGGGGGCCAGTTTGGCGCGGCTGACGAGATCCTTCAGGGCTGAATTGTTCAACTGGACTGACTGCAAAACCGAGCGTGGGCAGATGCGCTTCTGCATGGGCCACTCCATCGTGTTCGCGGTGCCACAATCTTGGCGCGCAGCCTCGTACACCCGCCACACGCAGCGCGCCGGTCATGCGGCGGGGTGTCAGGCGAAGGGCGAAGCAAGCGGACGTTGATTGCAGCGATGTGGTTTGGGAGTGCAGACCGCCCGACACGCGGTGCTGCATCGTTCAACTCGGCTGACGCTGTCTCGTGGCGGTCCCAACCATTGCCGCCGATGTTCACAGCCGTAACGCAAGCGCGCTCGCCTCTAAAGGCATTATCCGGGTGCTGGAGATGCTGATGCCGCAAGGCGATCGCTTTCCTGCGTCCGACGCGCACCATTCGCCGCGCCCGGTGCTCGTGGGCATGGCCACAGGAGCAAGCCCCTGTTGAACGTAAGCTACCCGATTCTGAGTGTCAGGGGCGTGACATGGATCCTACGGCCCAAAGGATTCGATCGCGGCTGAGGGAGACCGGTGTCATGATGTCGTGGCTGCGAACTGTCTCCTGGTGATCCGCTGCCTCAGTCCGAGCGGCAACCGCTCCAGCGAGCGCTTGGCCATCGGCTTGATCATCCCGTCGAGTGCGGCGGCGACGCAACGGCCGGCCAGCGTGATGCCGAGCGTATGATCGCTGACCGGGGTCGCGCCGTCGGCCCACTGCAGTTTGTAGTCGGCGACCGGAGGCAGCAGATCGACGGCTTCCAGCCCTTGCGCTTCCGCATGGCGCAGGATCGCTTCCAGATTGAGGATGCCCGCGCCACACTTTTCGACGTCTTCGGCGTGCGTGATCAGATGGAGCATCAGCCGGCGCTTGCAGACGAAGCCGACCGCGATCGCGACCGCGCGTCCGTCGAGGCTGAGCGAGAACACCGTGCATCCCGAGGTAGCAGCGTCCGTCCGGGCGGCTGCCCGCATGAAGGTGTCGAAGCGCGGATCGGTCAGTGAGGGGGCGAACAGTCCACGCCGGGCCGCCCAGTCGCGCTTGATGGTCAGTGCGCTATTAACGAGCGCCGCAGCGGTTTCAGTGCCGGCGTGGTGGGCGATCTCGACCTTGCCTTGCTCCTCGAGGCGGCGCATCAGCCGCCGGCGATTCTTCTTGGCTTTGCCGCTCTGGCGGTCCTCGAAGCCCGCGCTGCCGGTCCCGGGTCCAAGCGCGACGAACGGCGATTCGACATGTCCGGTCTGGCGGGTGCCGAGCGCCCGCAGCAGCGGTATGATCGCGGCTTCGTCGCGCACGCGGCGCAGGCGCAGAACATCGGGCTTCAGGGCTTGGAGTGCATGCGCGTACGCGGCCTGCATTAGTGGCAGGGCGGGCTCGGCGGGATCGATCAGAAGATCGGCATATTGCGCGACGGGTTCGCCGAGCCACGACAGAACCGTCTGTCCCAACCGGCGCTGAACGACAAGCGGCCAGACAAGGACCAGTTTTCCCGTGCGGCGGACCGTTATGATCGCGAGGCGGCAGCGGCAGGCGGTCTCGCCTTGACCGAGAAATGTTCGCGCCCAGAGTTCCACGAATCCGAACGACTGGAACACCCGGTGCGGTGCGCCGGCGGTTTCGAACAGGGCGTTCCATTCCGGGGCAAGGGCGGCAAGGGCGCCGGCGTCGCTCGCAATGTCGAAGACCAGCGAATTGGACGCTGTCGCCATCGGGTGTGTGCGGTGCGCGGCGGGCCTGGTACCGGCGGGCGGCGCCCCGTGCCCGGCGCGTGCGTAGCTGATGCTCTCGACTGCCGACATGCCGCGCCTGTGCCGTTAGAGCATTTTCCACCTGATCTGGGTCGCTACCCGTATCCGGCGTGGCGAAAGTAGTTCGCGCACTCGTCGGGTGCAAACGTCTTGATGAGGCGGCCGATCAGCTTCATCAGCGCCTTCACGGTGCGGGCCGCGCCCTTGCGCAGC
>CAMDPA010000144.1 GCA_945903565.1 Devosia equisanguinis
ATCTGTACAATCGTCGACGCCCGCACTCGAGCCTCGACGGCATGACGCCCGATCGGGCATACTTCGGACCACACTGCATCCTGCCGATCCGCTCGGCAGTCTAACCCCGGCAGAGCCTCCACTTATCGCAGCGGAAAATCTGTCCGAACCAGCGGGGCCACCTCACAGCACGCTTCCGACGAGGCCCGGTGGACACCTGAAACGATCGAACGCCGTGGCGAAGAGTTGATTGCCAACCTGCTGAGGCCGTGGCAGCTCACGGCGTGAATGTGCGGGCGAACTGTCGGGGATCTCAACCTTTTGCATCGCCGTAACGTGGCGGCGAGCTGGTGCCATCATGCGTCAACGATTGAACTCGACCGACCTTGCCATCGAGGAGTTGCTGTCAGGCCGGTTTGCCTTTTCGATACCGGCCTATCAACGCGACTATACGTGGGGGAAAGAAGAGGCGGGCCAGCTCATAGACGACATCGCCGGCGTGATCGAGGATGTCGAGCGCGATGGAGCGCGGACGCCGTATTTTCTCGGCACGATGCTGTTCGTGGAGCCGCCCGGCGTGACTGCAGGCGACGGCGAAACCCCGTCCATGGTCGAAGTCGTCGACGGCCAGCAGCGGCTCATCACGCTGGCGATCGTATTCGCGGTGCTGCGCGATCTTCTCGACGGCGAGGACGCCGCTGCGCTGGACGAGCTGATCGCACCGGTCTCGGCCGAGGGCGAAGCGCGCTATCACCTTCGCCTGCGCTCGGGCGACGATGCGTTCTTCAGGATCGCTATCCAGACCCGCGGGGCGACCCGCCGGGGGCAGCCCGTCAGCGAGATCGGCGATAACCTTGCCCGCCGGAATATCGAGGAGGTCCGGCGCGCGGTTCGATCCAAGCTGCTGCGCGAACTGTCGGCTCCGGCCCGCCGCGAGCTGGCCGGGTTCCTGCGGCGCAATGCGCGGGTGCTGGTCGTCAGCTCGGACGACTTCGACTACGCCTACCAGATCTTCCTGACGATCAACGATCGCGGCAAGCGGCTATCGGTCGAGGATATCTTTCGTGGCGAGATACTCGGTCCGCTCGATCGCGATCAGCGCGAGCGCTACGAGGCGATCATCGACGAGATGGAGAAATACCGCGAGGAAGCCGAGCAGAACCGGACCAAGGGCAAGACCTTCTTTTCGCATCTGGCTACCATCGACGGCTGGCCGCGACGCGGCATTATCAAGGGCCTGAAGAAGGCGGTGGAACGCAAGGGCGGGCCGCGGCGGTTCGTGGCCGAAGTGTTCGCGCCGATGGCCGAGAGCTATCTCCAGGTCAAGGGCGCGGCGGGGCCCCGTAGCCTGCCGCCCGTCATGACGCCCTGGCTGATGGGGCTCGGCTGGCTGGAGCAACACGGCGACGATGATTGGGTGCCGATCGCGATGGCGGGCATCAAGCGGCTGCAGGGCAACGACGTGCTGCTTGGCGACTTTCTGCGCTATCTCGACCGGTATGCGCATGGTCTGATGGCGCTCGGGTGTGGCCGGGATGCGCGGCGCAAGCACTACACGCCGATCCTGAAGCAGCTGCTGGATGAGGCCGCACTGCCGCCTGCCGCTCAGCTGTTGGCCATACCGGTGGCCAACCAGCGTGCAATTCTGCGCAACATCGCGACACGGCTGCACTACATCGATCCGCCAACTGCCAAGTTGGTTCTGGTCCGCGTGGATCAGGTGCTGTCGCGGCGGCCGCTGGCGGACTACGCCCCCTTGGTGCTGCGCGACCGGCGCGATCCCGAGCGCTTCACGGTGGAGCACATCTGTCCCAAGGGCGAGATCACGGATGGCGACTGGCTGCGCCTGTTTCCGCGCAAGCCGTTGCGGCTGCGGGCATCGCAGTGCATCGGCAATCTTGCGCTGGTGACGGAAGCGCAGAACAAGCGCGGCAGCCAGAAGGAGTTCCCGGACAAGAAGAAGCTGTATGTGGGGGATGACGTGCCGGCGCCGTTCCATCTGACCGACATTCTGCGGGCTGAAGTCGAGTGGGACGGTATGGCGATCGCGCGCCGCTACAACCTCATCATGGGAACGGTCAGGGATATGTGGCTTCTGACGGGGCCGGTACCAGCCTGCCCGGCGGTGGCGCGAGGTCAACCGGTGCCGACGGCATCCTGATCATTTTTTGCCGGAGTGCCTTCAGGCCGTTGGGTCACCCACCAGGGCTGCCATCTGCCGCGCAATCAAGTGGTCCAGCCGGCCTTCGAACGGTACGGTGAACGCGAGGAGCCCGCGGGGATCGTCGTGCCAGTCTTTGAAGGCCTCGGCGAACGCAACGGGCGGCTCGGCCGTACCGTCTTGCGCGATCACGCTTGCCGCGAGCGCGCTGGCGGTCATCGGCAGGAAGGGGATGGTCACAATATCGAGCGTGCCGTCCGGCAACAGGCGCGGCGCACCGCTGACCGCACAGGCGACCAGCGGCTCACGCTCACGGAAACAGAACACCGCGCCGATCAGGATGCGCGATGCCTCAAAGCCCGGGGGCGCCCGGTAGCGCCATTGCTCCCCGGGGTGGAACTGGGTCCAGGCTTCTGCCGACATCGCTGACGCCCTTTAGAGCGCGCGCTGACCCGACGGCGCAGTTGGACCCGGCAGCATTGGCGAGGAAGGCTGGCGGCCGCCGGTTGGCGTATCGCGTCCGGCGCGAACGGGCGGGACGAACACGCGCGACGCCGCGCACAGCCGTCGTGGGTTCTCGTTGCCACCGCAGGCGCGGAACTCGCCCTGCCGGGAGAAGCATACGCGCACTTCCCGCAGCCGGTCGCCCGGTCCGCCGCATACGACGGCGATCATATCGGGCTTGAGGCCGGGATTGGCGGCGACGAACTCGCTGACGACCGTGCTGGTATCGACGAACTGGTTGGTGGTCGGCTCGACGAAGCGGTTGGGCACCTTGATCTTGGTAAACAGCTTGCGCGAGAGGTCGTAGTAGCCCTCCGGTCCGAGCCCCGTGCAGACGCCGTGCTTTTTGTATTCGTGGATGATCAGATTCCGGCTTGGCATGATGTCGTGCATCCGGTCGATCGTGCTCTGCTGCACGAACGGACGCTCCGCCGTCGGGCAGTACTCGGGATAGCCGCGCTCGTGCTGCTGCCACAGGCCGTGAAGGATGAATGCGAACGGACGAGGGCGGGGTTTGCACTGCGTATCGCCGGCGCGGGCCTCGCCGGCGCAGAACGTCGGGCTCCACGACATCACCAGCGCATAGTAGTCGAAGCGGCCCTGAACGCCGCCACGCATGCGAGGTTCGTTGCCGCCGCGCGGGGCGAACTGGACGTGTTCCAGGCTGGGCTCAAGCAGAGGGGCTTGCGCGACCGCGACACCCGCGGCGGCGGTCAGCGCGGCAAGCGCGAGGAGGGCGGTGCGGGCGACCGGATAAAGATACATGCGTTCATAGTCCTCGTTGCTAGGAGCGCGGGACCTTACACGGTCCATCGATGGGTGTGAATTCGCCTGTCCGCGGTAACAGTTCGGCTTAAACCGTGACCTGCGTACCGACCTCCACCACCCTGTCGGTGGGGATCTGGAAGTAGGCGGTGGCATCCTCGGCGGTGCCGGCGAGGAAGATGAACAGTCGCTCCTGCCAGCCCGGCATCTCAGAGCGGATCGTCGTTCGTAACGAGCGCCGCGACAGGAAGAACGAGGTCTGGGAAATCTCGATATTGAGGTTCTTGCGTTTGCAGTGCTCGAGGATCTTCGGCACGCTCGGCGTTTCCATAAAGCCATAGTGCGCCGTCACGAGGATAAAGTTATCGGATATTCGGTCGATCTCGACGCGCTCGTGGCGCTTCACGCGCGGCACATCCTCGGTCCTGATGGTGAGAATGACGTTGCGCTCGTGGAGCACGCGATTGTGCTTCAGGTTGTGCATCAGCGACGTGGGCGCGGACTCGGGATCCCCGGTCAGGAACATCGCGGTGCCCGGCACCCTGTGCGGCGGCTTCTGCTCGAGTTTGCGGACCAGCCAGCCGAGCTCGGCCTCGTTCTTGCGTGTGGCCTTGGAGAGAACCTTGGTGCCGCGCAGCCATGTCTGCATGACGATGCCGATGAACGCGGCGATCACCAGCGGGAACCAGCCGCCATCAGGAATCTTGAGCGCGTTGGCGAAGAAGAAGACCTGCTCGATCAACAGCAGCGGAACGATCAAGCACGCGGTCTTGGCGAAGCTCCACTTCCAGTAACGCCAGATGACCAGGAAGGCCATCATCGAGTCGATCACCATCGCCGCGGTCACCGACACGCCGTAAGCCGCCGCCAGTTTGCTCGACGACTGGAACATCAGCGTGACCATCAGCACGCCCGCGCACAGGATCCAGTTGACGCGCGGCAGATAGATCTGGCCGGCGACCGTATCGGAGGTGTGGCGGATGAGCTGACGCGGCAGCAGGCCGAGCTGCACGGCCTGCCGCGTGATCGAAAACGCGCCGGTGATGACCGCTTGGCTTGCGATGATCGTCGCCATCGTAGCCAGCACGATCATGCCTGGGACCATCCATGTGGGATAGAGCAGGAAGAACGGGTTCTTGATGGCGGCCGGATCGTTCAGCAAAAGTGCGCCCTGACCGAAATAGTTGAGCAGCAGGCACGGGAGGACGATCCAGAACCAGGCGAGCTGAATCGGTCTGCGTCCGAAGTGGCCAAGGTCCGCATAGAGCGCTTCGGCGCCGGTCGCGCATAGGAAGACGAGGCCCATCACCGACAGCCCAATGAGGCCGTTGTTGGCGACGAACGAGATGCCATAGAGCGGGTTCAACGCCTCCAGCACGCGCAGATTGGTCGCGATTTGGGCGACGCCGCCGACCGCCAGAGCCGCAAACCACAGCAGCATGATTGGGCCGAAGAACTGCGCCATCTTGGCTGTGCCATGCGACTGCACCGCAAACAGCACGAGGATGATGACCACCGTCAGCGGCAGGATGAAGCGCTCGAACTGGGGCGAGATGACCTTCAAGCCCTCCATCGCCGACAGCACCGAGATGGCCGGGGTGATGATCGCATCGCCATAGAAGAACGACGCGCCGAGGATACCCAACACCAGCAGGACCGGCGCCGAGCGGGCCGACACCGACTGTCCCAACGACATCAGGGCGAACGTGCCGCCTTCGCCGTTGTTGTCGGCGCGCAATAGGATCAGGACGTATTTGATGGTGACGACGAGGATGATCGACCACACCATGATCGACAATACGCCGAGGATCGAGTTCGCCCCGCCGATGTGGTGCTCGTTGGCGTGGGTGACGGCTTCCTTCAACGCGTATAGCGGGCTCGTGCCAATGTCGCCGTAGACAACGCCGATCGAGCCGAGGGCGAGTGTCCAGAGCGGGCCATGGGAGCGGGTGCGGCTATCGTCGCCGCCTTGCGCTGTCGCAGTTGCTTGTGCCATTCAGGCACCTCGTCTCGCAGGCGAATTGCCCTGCTTCAGGGACGCGACGCTATACGCCCGACCGCCCGGCTCCGGAAGTGAAAAGCGATGCGGCATCTCGAACACCCGGGCAGACGCAGCAGACCGCGACTTGCGCATGGACGAGCGAATACTAACAAATTCAACGAGTCGGCACCATAAGCGTTCGACGATGCTTTGGAACAGAGCCGAATTCCTTAATACATAAGGAAGGTATGCGTTTCTGTTTGGGCAGCGTTGCTACAATCTGTGGACGAGCCGCGCCCGGATCGTGCCCGGATTGGCGCGAATCTCCGCCAGGATGCCGTCCGCGTCCGCCACCGAGCCGTCGGCGTCGAGCACCACGTAACCGACATCCGCGTCCGTCTGGTAGAACTGGGCGGCGATATTGACGCTGCGCCGGGCGAATACGTCGTTCAGGCGACGCAGCTCGCCCGGCGTGTTCTGCTGCACCTGGATGAAGCGGGTGCCGGCGGGGCGGGGCGGCAGCTGAACCTGGGGGAAGTTCACTGCGCCCGCGGTCGAACCCACGTCCGAGTATTCGACGAACTTGCGGGCCACCTCCGCGCCGATGCGCTCCTGCGCCTCTTCGGTCGAGCCGCCGACGTGGGGGGAGAGGATCACGTTGTCGAGGCCCTGCAGCGGGGAGGTGAAGCGCTCGGCGTTCGACGACGGTTCCATCGGGAATACGTCGACGGCCGCCCCGCCGAGATGGCCGCTCTTCAAGGCGGCAGCAGTGGCGTCGAGGTCGAGCAGCGTGCCCCGCGCGTTGTTGATGAGGAATGCGCCCTTTTTCATGCGGGCGATCTCGCGGGCGCCGAACATGCCCATCGTGGCCGGCGTCTCCGGTAGATGCACCGTCACGACGTCGGCGACGTCGAGCAATTCGTCGAGGGTGTTGGTCGGCTCGACGTTGCCGCGGCGCAGCTTGTCGGTGTGATCGAAGAACACGACCCGCATGCCCATCGCTTCGGCGAGGTCGGAGAGCTGGCTGCCGATGTTGCCGTAACCGACGATGCCGAGCGTCTTGCCGCGCACTTCATGGCTGCCGGTCGCGGACTTATCCCAGCCGCCGGCGTGCGCTGCAACTGAGCGCGGGAAGATCCGGCGATAGAGCATCACGATCTCGGCGATGGTCAGCTCGGCGACGCTGCGGGTGTTGGAGAACGGCGCGTTGAACACCGGGATGCCCCGGCGCCGGGCGGCGTCGAGATCGACCTGGTTGGTACCGACCGAAAAGCAGCCGACCGCGATCAACTGGTCCGTCGCGTTGGCGATCTCGGCGGTGAACTGCGTGCGCGAGCGGATGCCGAGCATGCGCACGCCATCGAGCGCCTTGATCAGTTCGGCGCCGTCGAGCGCCTTGGCGACCCGCACGAGGTTGGTATAGCCGGCGGCCAGCAGCACGTTGGCCGCGGTATCTGATATGCCCTCGAGCAGCAGGACCTTGATCTTGTCCTTCGGCAGCGAGGGGTTCTGGATTTTGCCCATGGATGTTACCGCCGGGTGGTCAGTTGATCGAGCGTAGGGCGGGTAAGCGATGCTTTTGCATCGCGCAACCCGCCGGGTCTGGCGCTGCGTCTGGCAACGGCGGGTTGCGCGCTACTGCGCTTACCCGCCCTACGCGTTTCGTTCCATCTCCCGGCGTACAGCCCATGCCGGATTCGACTCGTCGTAGGCGATATCGGCCGCCGTTACCATAGTGCCGGCCGCCACATCCCGCCGCAGCTTGATCCCGTGCGCGAGGCCGATCGGCACGGCTCCAAGCGACAGACTTCGCCGCGCGGGCACGAGTTTACCCCAGACTGTAAACCCGCCCTCGCCATCGAGGATTTCTCCGGACTTCAACGCGCGCTTGGCAACGGCCACGACGTCGCCGCGCCATTCGCGGGTGGCGCCGGTCGGCTCGCCACGCAAGGCCGCGCTCAGGATCGATATCGAAAGTTCCAGGCCGATCAGATGGAACGGCTTGTACATCGCGGCGTAACGGCCGGACTTGTCGGTGGGTACGCCGTATTGCCGGAAGCACGCGGCGGTGTAGTCGTTCGGAGCTTTCAGGACGGCGTAGACGCCCCAGCGCAGATCGCGGAACACCGGCCGGCCGTCGCGCTCCAGCGATGACACGACTTCGACGGTGCCTGCCTTCTCCAATTGCCCGCCGTCGCTGCGCGGGCGCAAGGTCTGGGCGAGATCGTCGACGCCGCACGGGGGGAAGGCGAGGCCATCTTCGGGCACATCGAGCAGGCAGGCGTTGGCGATGGCGGCCATTTCGAGCGCGGACTTGGTGCCGTCCAGGAACGAGTTGAACATCTGCGCGTTCATGCCCGCGGCCTTGGCTTCGGCGGCGGTGAGGCCATAATGGTCCCAGACGCCATCGGGTGTGACGTTGTGATAGGCGGGCAGGTACTTGGTGCCCTTTCCCGCGCAGATAACCTCGAAGCCGGCTGCCAGCGCCCAGTCGACGATCTCGGCGGTGAGGGCTGGCTGATCGCCGTAGGCCATCGAATAGACGATACCGGCCACGCGGGCTTTGCGGGCGAGCAGGGGGCCGGCCAGCACGTCGGCCTCGACGTTGACCATCACGATATGCCGCCGGGCTTCGATGGCAGCCAGTGCATGCTGGATGCCCGCGCCGGGATGGCCAGTCGCTTCGACCACGACATCGACCTCGGCGGCGCAGGCTTCGAGACCGTTCGAGACGAAGCGTGTCCGGGCAATGCGTGCTGCGTCCCAGCCTACAGCCCGGCATTGAGCGCGTGCCCGGTCGGTATCGAGATCGGCGATGACGGCGACCTCCAATCCCGCGATCGTGGGCGCCTGCGACAGGAACATCGAGCCGAATTTTCCGGCCCCGATCAATGCCACGCGCACGGGACGTCCATCGGCGGCGCGCTCGGCCGCGAGGCGGGAGAGGTTCATCGGTCAGTTCCCCGGCTTAGTGCTTGCCGCGCACCACTTGCACCGAGGCGGCCGAGGCGGCAAGCGTCAGCGCCACGATCGCGAAGATACCGCCCGCGCCCGTCACCGCCGCGACCAAGCCCGCCAGCACGGGGATCGAGACTTGGCCGACGCGGTTGCCGGTAATGCGCAGCGACAGCGCCACACCGCGCGCGCTGGGCGGCACGATGTCGACCATGTTGGAGATGCTGAGCGTCGCCGCGATGCCGACGCCGAAGCCGATTGCGGCCATCGCCGCATACAGCACCGGCAGCGGGACGGGCATCGCCAGCAGCATCAGCGCGGCGGCTCCCGCCAGCATCGTGCCGACCGTGAGTGGCACCCGCCCAGCCGCCCGCATCATCGGTGGATAGAACACGCGGCTGACGACCGAACAGATCGAGCGCACCATCAGCAGCGCGCCGACATCCGACACCGCGATGCCGCGTTCCGCGCCGAGCAGCGGCAGGTAGATGATGATCAGGTCCTGCGCCGTCACCGTGATGATGCTCGCCAGCATCAGCGTCGGCACGCCGCGCGTCCGCAGCAGTTCGGGAAGCGAGATGACTTGGGAACCTGCCACGCGCGCTTCCTTCGACGTGCCGGGCTGGCGGATCCAGAAGGCCATCACGAGTGCGATGAGCGCGAACACTACCGCCAACCCGAACAGCAAGCGCGTCGGCGGAATGCGTTCGGCGCCGCCGAGCCAGCCGACGATCAGCGGTCCTAGGCCCTGGCCGAGCGCGGTCGCCACCATGTAGTGGCCGAGCGCCGTCTCGCGGCTGTCGTCGTTGGCCGAGGCCCGTACGCATAACAGCTGGTGGGAGACCATCAGGAACATATGGCCGACGCCCAGGAAGGCCGTGAAGAACAGCAGTTCCATGGCCAGGGCACTGGAGAGCCGGTAGCCGAGGCAGCAGAACACGATAAGGCACGCGCCCAACCGTGCCGCCAGGGCGTCGTTGCCGCGGTCGACAAACCGGCCGGTCGCCACCGCCATGAACATCGGCAGCACGGCGGACGCGCCGGCGATGATGCCGACCCAGATCGCGGGCAACCCGATCTCGACCGCGCGGTAGGAGATCGTCACCCTCAGCATGGCGTAGATGATCTGGCAGATCAGGGCATGCGCGCAGACGATCGCCAGCAACCGGTGGTCGAACGCATGGTGTGCGCTCGCCGGAGCAGCGGTGCTGCGCGGGGGCTCTGGACTGTCCTGCATCGGGACCTGGGATGGATCGCTTATCGGCGATCCAATTGTGGGCGCATCGGCGGCGCCGCGCAATGCAGGGTAGGTAAATCTAGGTAATCAGCGTGAAGGAAGGCCGCGGCTGGCGGACCCTCGCCCCATACGCGCCAACTTTGAGCCACTTCCCATCCCGTTTGCGTTCCCGGAAGCCGAGTGCAGCGAGGCTATCCGGGATCTTGACCCTTTTCAGAGGGGTGAAGACCCCGGATCTGCGCACTCCGACCTAACGGTCGGATCGCTGGTCCGGGGACGCAGTGGAGAGGTTATTACTCCTGATTGCCAAAGTTACCGCATATGGGTGCGCCCCCCTCATCAACGAGAAGGACGGGGCGAGGAGCGCATCAGAACGTGCAGGTCAGCATGTTGGCCGCGCTCGACTTGTCGTGGTTGGGCGGGGCTTCCTCGACGTTGAGGACGGTCACCACGCCATTGTCGACGACCATCGAGTAGCGCTTGGTGCGGAAGCCCATGCCGCGCGCCGTCAGATCGATCTCGAGACCGAGCTTCTTGGCGAAGTCCGCGCTGCCGTCGGCCAGCATCTGCACCTTGCCGTCCGCGCCGGCCTGCTGGCCCCACGCGTTGAGCACGAAGATGTCGTTGACCGCCGTGCAATAGATCGCAGCCAGGCCCTTGTTCTTCAGCGCCATGTCGTTGGCGACGAAGCCCGGCAGGTGCTGCTTGGTGCAGGTCGGCGTGAACGCGCCGGGCACCGCGAACAGCGCGACCTTCTTGCCGCCGAACGCTTCGGCAGTCGTGATCGGCTTGGGGTTGCCATCGGGGCCGATGGTGTTGAACGTCGCTTCAGGCAGCTTGTCGCCGACTTTGATCGCCATGTTGGATACTCCCGCGTCACTGGTGGAGGGATGGATTGGAGCGCGATTGCGCTGCGGCGGCAACTTATAGCGTCTTGCCGGGAAGTCCAAGGGTCGCCTGCACCCCGGCGTGCGCGGAAGGATCTGGGTAGAGTACGGGAGCGAACGGAGGCGGGGATTTGTCGGTGAAAGAGCGTGGCTGGAAGCTGTTGCACGACGGTGTTTCTACCATGCCGCGACGTGGTCGATTGATCACTTCAACGTAGGAGCAGGCGTGATGAAGGTGGTCGAACCTGGACGCGGCCTGGGGAGCGAGGAAGAAAGTAGAGCGGTGGCGTAGGTCGGGTAGAGCATTTCGCGAGACCCGACATTCCCCGCGATGCGTTAACCGTTGCATGTCGGATCTCGTGCCTCGACCGGAGCTACGACGTTCGGTGTCGGTGGTCAGCCTTGCGTACGCATCGATGAATTCGCGGCGAGGCCGCGACTGGGGCCAGCCCCAGAACCCCGCCGGAGGGACGCCCTCCGGACCGCCCGTCTTTTTGTGCCACAACCGAAAATCACGACGGTGCCACCAAGGCGCGGGGCGAGGGCCGCGGCCGTCATTGCCCGCAGGGCAATTTAATACGGCGCAAAAACAGCTCAAAATGGTGGCTGTCCCCTGCTCTCCTCACGCCGCGCGCTGCATACAGATAATGGTGGCTGTCCCCATTATTATATGTTCTCGTCCTGCGAAAACGGCGTCGATCGCGCCCTCGGGGTGGAGCTTGGGTCGCCCCTGACAAGCTGGTATGTGCTATAAAAATAGCTCACGGCGCTCCATGGGTTTCCGTCGACGCCGAAAAATTCAAATCGGCTTTCGACCGCACTGGTTCAAATCTTCGGCATGGAGATTCTTCTCCTTATTGGACCTTGCTATTGGATCTTAAAAAATTTCAAATATGGCAATTTATATTGTGAATGACAGCCGGCCACTGCGAGGTAATCCTCCCCCACCTCGAGCTTATATAAATTGTCAACATTGTAAGTGACGGTCCCAGTTTTGGGAGTAAGCTTGGCGTCACATACCTATCCCCTTGCCTCAGGTCCCTCAAATTCAGCGCAATTGTATGGTCTACCGGCGACAACCAGGAGTTGGCGCCATGACACAGCATAAGTCGGATGATCTGTGGCGGGATTTTCCCAAGACCGCCGCCGAGTTCGAGGCGCG
>CAMDPA010000145.1 GCA_945903565.1 Devosia equisanguinis
GCCGCGCGCTCGTCGAGCCGCACGTCTCCCAGCCCCGTGCCCTGTTTCCATGCGCTCGACATCGGCCACCCCGCGAATCAATCCCCCTTGACTCGCACAATTATTCCCCGCTGTGAATCCTGCGACTCACTTGTGTGCATGCGGTAGCCTCCAGGGGGCGGAGGCGCGCGCAGCTCCCGTTTCGATCACCAGCGTTCCCAGGCGATCGACGCTCAGCGTCTGGCCGGCGGGGAGCACGGTGGTGGCGTCGAGTTGGTTGACGATGGCGGGGCCCGGCACGCGGTCGCCCCGCATCAAAAGTGCGCGGTCGAGCACGGCGGCGGTCGAGAAGCGATGCGTCGCCAGATCCCAGAGCTGCGTTTCGCCAACCTGCGCGCGCTGCCAGCGGCCATCGCCTTGGGGAAGCTCGGGCAATTGCAGCGTCGGCACCGCGATCTCGGCTTCGAGGCGGAAGGTGACGATCTCGGCGGCCTCGTTCTCGGCGGCCTGGCCGTAGGTCTGGCGGTGCAGATCGTCGAAGGCGCGCTTGAGACGCGCGCGGTCGGCGTCGGCGAAGGGATGGGGACACGGCACGGCGAGCTGATAGCCCTGTTGGCGATAGCGCATCTCCACGAAGCGGCGCAGCGTCGCTTGATCCGGCGCGAAACCTTCGTCGCGGATATCGGCGCGCGCGCGGCTTTCCAGCTCGCCGAAAATCGACGCAATCGTATCGATCGGAAACGTCGATAGCGCGCCCATGCGCGAGCGCAGATAGTGGTGCCGCACCGCGGTCTGCAGCAGGCCCATCGCGCAATTGAGGCCGGGCCGCGTCGGGATCAGCACGCGGGGGATGCCGACCATGCGCGCGATCTCGGCGGCGTGCAGACCGCCCGCGCCGCCGAACGCCATCAGCGCGAATTTCCTGGGGTCTTGGCCCTCCGCCTGCAACGCCAGCCGGAGGTCGACGGCCATGCGGTTGTTGACGATGCGCAGAATACCTTCGGCGGCCTGGATCGCATCGAGACCGAGCGGCGCGCCGACCGTCTCGATGGCACGGCGGGCGGCGTCCTTGTCGAGCTTCAGTCCGCCCGCGAGCGCAGCCGACCCGAGCGCGCCGAGCACGAGGTTGGCGTCCGTCACCGTCGGCTCGGTGCCACCGCGTCCGTAAGCAGCGGGGCCGGGAATCGCGCCGGCGCTGCGCGGTCCGACCTTGAGCAACCCGTCCTTGCCGATGAAGGCGACCGTGCCGCCGCCCGCGCCGAGCGTGCGCACCTTGAGCATCGGCTGCGCAACGTCCTGCCCCGCGAGCACGCCGGCCGCACTCTCACGCACGCGGCCATTCGCGATCACGCCGATGTCGGTGGAGGTGCCGCCCATGTCGAGCGTGACGACGTTGGGTTCGGCGGTCGCGGTGCCGAGCGCCGCGCCCGCGATCAGACCCGCGGCGGGCCCTGAGAGAAGGAGCTGGCTCGCGAACTTCGCGCCGGTCGCCATCGGCACGAGGCCGCCGCTCGACTGCATCACGAACCGCTGCGGCGTCGTCACGCCACGTGCGGCGAGCCCTTCGCCGAGACGGTCGAGATAGGTGCCGACAGCGGGGCCGACATAGGCATCGACGACCGTGGTCGACAGGCGGGCGTACTCGCGGATCACAGGCAGCACGTCCGAGGATAAAGTAACGCGCATGTCGGGGGCGGCAGCGCGGATGATCTCGGCGGTGCGGCGTTCGTGCGCGGGGTTGGCAAACGAAAACAGGTAGCAGACGGCGATCGAGGTGACGCCCTTCGACTGTAGACGGGACAGCGCACAGTAGACGTCCATGTCGACGAGCGGTTCTACCACGTCGCCGGCATGGTCGATGCGCTCTTCGACCACCTCGATGAGACGTTGAGGAACGAGCATCGCAGGCTTGTGGTAGAAGGGGTCGACGAGGTCCGCGCCGCTCGGCTGGGACGCGCCGCGCGCCTCGTAAATCGCCCTAAAACCACGCGTGATGATGAGGCCTGTCCGCGCCCCCTTGCCCTCCAGCAGCGCGTTGGTGGCAACCGTGGTGCCATGCGCCAGGAACGCCACATCGGCGGGCGCGATGCCCTGGACGAACAGCTCCTCGAGCGCCGCCAGAACCGCACGGGAGGGATCGGCCGGCACCGAGGCGACCTTGGCCACACGGACCTCGCCGGTGGCGGCATTGCAGGCGACGAGGTCGGTGAACGTGCCCCCCGTATCGACCCCGATCATCCAGGCCGCCATCGCCGCTCCATTGTGTTCCGCAGTCCGTTGTCTGGAACCCGCGCTAACACGAAAGCGGGCAGCCCGCTACTCGATCACCTTCTTGCCGCGGTGCACCGGCGGGGCATCCACGAGCCGGTCGACGACATACACCTCGGTGCCAAGCAGCACCTGCTCGAACAGCTCGATCACGTGCTCGTTGTGCATCCGGATGCAGCCGGCCGACACGGCCTGGCCAATCGTCTCCGCCGCTGGCGTGCCGTGGATGCGCCACAGCGTGCGTCCCAGGTAAAGCGCGCGCGCGCCGAGCGGATTAGCAGGATCTCCGCCTGCGACGGGCTCTTTCGGCTCGGCGCCCGGCACCTGCACGGGATGCCAGGCCGGGTTGATTTTCTTGTCGGTGACGAACTCGACGCCCGTCCATTCCTCCGTGAACGAGCCGATCGCAACGGGATAGCGCACCGCGCGGCCATCGTGGCCGACGTGATAGAGCGCGCGCTCGCGGTTGACGATGATCAGCGAACCCGGCGGGTAGGGATGGGCGAACGGCACGACGCGGCGCAGACGATTGAGGGTGGGGCGCGCCGTCTCGAGACTCACGGGCGCCGCTTTGGGCCGATGCTGCCAGCCGCTCGTTTGATTGGGCGGCGCCATCTGCTGCGTGCTCGGCCAAGGCGGCGGAGCCGTCCTGCTGGACGAAGGCGGCGGCACCGCGCCTCCCATGGAGACCGCGCCGTAGGCCCGGTGCTCGACCGTGGACTGCGCCAAAGCCGACAACGGCATCATGACGAGCGCTGCAACCGCAAGTGCGCGCGCGACCAAGTTGTTACGAATACGCATGCGATCGCCCCAACGCACGCGCGGCCAGCGTCCCGATCCGGTCGCGCACTCAACAGACATTCGAATGATGCGCGCGCGTGGTTAACGAAAAGCAAACGCCCGGCGAATTCTGCCGCCTCGGCGGGACAATTCGGACAAACAACTTGACAGCCCCCGCCTCGATGCCGTTCGACCTCGCCATGCCAACTCAAGTCAAAATCTGCGGGATCAAGACCGCGCCGGCGCTGGAGGCGGCGATCGCGGGAGGCGCCGATTTCGTCGGCTTCGTGTTCTATCCGCCGTCGCCGCGCAGCCTGACGCCGGAGGCCGCCCAGCCGCTCGCAGACATGGCGCGGGGTCGCAGCGAGATTGTCGCGCTGCTGGTCGATCCAGACGATGCACTGATCGAAGCGGTCGCCTTCAACGTATCACCGGATATCCTGCAATTGCACGGCGCGGAGAGTGTCGAGCGCGTTGCGGAAATACGCCGCCGTTTCGGTGTGCCGGTCATGAAGGCGATCAAGGTGGAGACCGCAGCAGACGCCGAGGCAGCCCTTGCCTTTATGGGGGCCGCCAATCGCATTTTGTTCGACGCCAAGGCGCCCAAGGGTCTGGTGGGCGCGCTGCCCGGCGGCAACGGGCTTTCGTTCGACTGGCGGACGCTGGATGGCGTGCGCGGCAAGCTCGACTTCATGCTGTCGGGTGGACTGACCGCCGCCAACGTCGCCGATGCCGTGCGCCTCACGGGCGCGTGGGCGGTCGACGTGTCTTCGGGCGTCGAGAGCCGGCCGGGAGAGAAGGATTTAGGGATGATCGCCAGGTTCCTCGCCGCCGCCAAGGCCGCGTGATAGGCAGAGCGGGACGCATCAGGAGAAAGCTGAGACATGGCCTCGAAATCGACGACCGGTGGCAAGGGCAAGCCCCCGGCAAAACCGGCCAAAGCCGGCAAGACCGGCGTAAAGACGGCCAAGCCGAAGACCGTTGCTGCGGCCGCTGCCTCGGCGCGCGGCAAGAACAGCTATCGTTCCGGCCCCGATGACCGCGGCTTTTTCGGCCTGTTCGGCGGCCGGTTCGTGGCCGAGACGCTGATGCCGCTGATCCTGGAGCTCGAAAAGGCCTACGAGGCAGCCAAGGCCGATCCGAAGTTCGCGGCCGAGCTCACTCATCTCCTGGTCCACTATGCCGGTCGTCCAAGCCCGCTCTACTACGCCGACCGGTTGACCGATCATCTACGCAAAGCGGCGGTGGCTGCGGGCAGATCGGGCGGCGCGAACATCTACTTCAAGCGCGACGAGCTGAACCATACCGGCTCGCACAAGATCAATAACTGCCTCGGCCAGATCCTGCTCGCCCGCCGCATGGGCAAGACGCGCATCATCGCGGAGACGGGCGCGGGCCAGCACGGTGTGGCGGTGGCAACGGTGTGCGCCAAGTTCGGTCTGCCGTGCGAGATCTACATGGGCGCCACCGACGTCGAACGCCAGAGCCCCAATGTCGCGCGCATGAAGCTGCTCGGCGGCAAAGTAAACCCCGTCACATCGGGCGCAGGTACGCTCAAGGACGCGATGAACGAGGCGCTGCGCGATTGGGTGACGAACGTGCACGACACATACTACCTGATCGGCACGGCAGCAGGCCCGCACCCCTACCCCGCGATGGTGCGGGACTTCCAGTCGATCATCGGTGAGGAAGTGCGCGAGCAGATGATGGCCGCTGAAGGCCGCCTGCCCGATACGCTGGTCGCTTGCATCGGCGGCGGCTCGAATGCGATCGGTCTGTTCCATCCGTTCCTGGACGACAAGGGCGTCGCGATCTTCGGCGTCGAAGCCGGTGGTCACGGCCTCGAGGTGCAGAACGGCCATGCCGCATCGATGAACGGCGGCAAGCCCGGCGTGCTGCACGGCAATCGCACCTACCTGCTGCAGGACGACGACGGGCAGATCCTCGAGGGCCATTCGATCTCGGCGGGCCTCGATTATCCAGGCGTGGGGCCGGAGCATTCCTGGCTCAAGGACACGGGCCGCGTGACCTATGTCTATGCGACCGACAAGCAGGCGCTCGACGCGCTGCAGCTGTGCACACGGCTCGAAGGCATCATTCCAGCGCTGGAGCCCGCGCACGCGCTCGCCCACGTCACGCGCCTGGCGCCCACGTTACCGAGGGACAACCTGCTGGTGATGAACCTGTGCGGCCGCGGCGACAAGGATCTGTTCACGGTCGCGAAGGCACTGGGGATGCAGATTTAGACGGTCGTGGTGGGCATTCTCCGCGATCACGGTAACGGGGGCACGAGTGAGCATGGAACAGACTACACGTGCGCAGACAGCTCCCGCCCCCGATGGCCCCGAGCTCGTCGCTTGGCCACGCGCGGCCGCCAGTGCTGCTATCTTCCGGGGATCGCGGGTACTGATTGCGGAGCGCGGCAACGGGCCGATGCGAGGGTCGTGGAGTTTGCCGGGTGGTAAGATCGAGCCGGGGGAAAAGGCGGCGGCGGCGGCGGTTCGCGAGATCAAGGAAGAGACCAATCTCGATGTCGAATTGGCCGGTCTTCTCGATCTGCACGAAATAATCCGGGCGGACGCGACAGGTGTCGTCAAGTTCCACTACATCATCGCGGTTCACTTCGGCACGAGCCTGTCCGGCGAACCGCGCGCGGCGACGGATATCTCCGACGCGCGTTTCGTGGCGCTGAGCGAGCTGGCCCATTACCGCCTTACTGATGGCGCAGTTGGATACATCCACGAGGCACACCGGCGGCTAGTGTCCCGAACCTGAAGTTCGCACCCCCGTCCAGCGAGCTCGCTGGCGAACTTCAGGTTCAAGAGGGACACTAGAATTATGGAGTTGCTAGTGTGGCTTTTGTTTCAGAAGTTCCTTCCAAGCAAGCGGCATGCGGTGAGGAACTTCTGAAACGCCACACTAGGCATGATCCGCTGATTGCCGGCGGCGGTGAGAACCGCTTTGTGGCGCATGGCGAGTTCCGCACGAGCTCCGCTCATGGTATTGACCGACCAAGATTCGTGATGTCTCCCGCCGCTGAAGTTGAGGCAACCGTGCCGCGCTACGTCAGGCCCGCTATCGCAAGCAGAACGGCCGTTAGTGCTGCCGCCGCGGTGCTGTGCGTGCTTGGCGCCACGGGCTCGGCTTCGGCTCAATCGAGTGACAAGCCCTACGACGACCGGCTGATGCGGCTGTCCGAGATTCTCGGCGCGGTGCACTATCTGCGCGAGTTGTGCGGCGCCAACGAGGGGCAGACGTGGCGCGAGCGGATGCGCGAGATCGTCGAGGCCGAGGGTAGTTCAGCGCTGCGGCGCGCGCGCTTCACGCGCAGTTTTAATCAGGGCTATCAGAGCTATAGCAAGACGCATAAAGTATGCACCCAGACCGCGCAGACAGCGATCGGCCGCTTCATGAACGAAGGCGTGCAGATCGCGGAAGGCCTCGTGAAAAGTATCCCGTGAGGATGCAAGCGCGACGATCGCCACGTACATAAGTTGTCCACAGGCAAGTCCAGGAGTCCAACCGCAGACCGCGCATTTGCGCTGTTTACTGTGAGTTGTTGCAGAACGCACTCGACAGCGGCTGCGTGGTATGTGAGCCCCGATGAATGAAAACGAACTGTGCTGATGCGTGATGCGCGTCGCACATGAAGCCCGGGGGCTACCATGGAAGCGAGCGAGCTCGTTAAGGACAAAGACGACACGCTGAAGGCGCTCGGTATCATGCTCGAGGCCTGGGAAGAAGGCGCGGACAACGGCGTCGCGCCGGAGCTGATCGCCTACGCGGCGCTCTACACCGCGCTGACCGATCTCGTGGCCGCGTTCGGCGAAGAGTCGGTATCGGAGATGGCGGTCGGCCTCGCCCGGCGCGTCAACGCCGGAGAGTTCACGCTGGCCCGGACCAAGCAGTAGGCAGGGACAATGGCGTGCCCGTAGGCTCAAAACGGGCCAACGGCAGGCTTGTATCACGCGTAACCAAACGCCAATTTCCCCGCGAACCATAACCCGGGGTCCACCGTGCGCCTGTCCGACCTCGCGATCGCGCCGCTCGATGCGCTGCGCTCGACACGTGACTATCTCAGCGATCTGACCACACCCACGTTGCGGCTCGGCGTCACCGGGTTGGCGCGGGCCGGCAAGACCGTGTTCATCACCTCGATGGTACGCAACCTGATCCAGGGTGGGCGGCTGCCGTTCCTGTCCGCCTATGCCGAAGGGCGCGTGATCAGTGCCGCACTGGAACCGCAGCCCGACGACGACGTGCCACGCTTCGATTACGAGCGCCACGTCGCGGCGCTGACGGGATCGCCTCCGGTCTGGCCGGACAGCACGCGCGCGATTTCCGAGCTACGCGTCACGATCACCTACTGGCCGGCGCAGCGGTTCGCGCGCGCACTCGGACAGCGCAAGCTGCACATCGATATCGTCGACTATCCCGGTGAGTGGCTGCTCGATCTGCCGATGCTCGGGCAGAGTTATGCGCAATGGTCGGCGGAAGCGTTTGCGCTTGCGCGCGCGCCATTCCGCAAGCCGGCCGCGATGGCGTGGCTGGCGCATTCGGCCAGTCTCGAGCCGACGGCGCCAGCAGACGAGCAGGCCGCGATGCGCGCGGCCGACGTGTTCACCGCCTATCTGCGCAGCGCGCGCGCGGGTGATCTTGCGTTGTCCACGGTCGGCCCGGGGCGCTTCATCATGCCAGGGGAATACGAGGGCTCGCCGCTGCTTGCGTTCGCACCGCTCGATATCGGCCCCGACACCTCGATCGAGCGGGGTTCGCTCGCCGCGATGATGGCGCGGCGCTACGATAGCTATCGCAGCCACCTCGTGCGGCCGTTCTTCCGTGACCACTTCAGCCGCCTCGACCGGCAGATCGTGATGGTCGATGCGTTGTCCGCGCTCAATCGCGGCGCAGATGCGGTCGACGATCTCTCGCGTGCGCTGGAGGCGGCGTTGATCGCGTTCCGGCCAGGTGCGCGCGGCTGGCTGTCGGCGTTTCTGCCGGCGCGCATCGACCGCATCGTCTTCGCCGCGACCAAAGCGGATCATCTCCCGGCCAGCAGCCACGACCGGCTCGAGGCAACGCTCGGCTTGATCGTGGAAAACGCGTCGCGGCGCGCTGAAACGGCAGGCGCCGACATCAAGGCGCTGGCATTGGCCGCGCTGCGTGCCACCACCGAAGCACGCGCCAAACACAACGGCGAGGTGCTCGCCTGCATCAAGGGTACGCCACTGCCCGGCGAACGACTCGGCAATCGTGTGTTCGATGGCACCAGCGAGATCGCTCTGTTTCCTGGCGATCTCGATGTCGACCCGCGCGCCGCGCTCGATCGAGCGCGCACGACAAGCGCTGACGCCACCGGGCTCGGAGTCAGCGTGGTTCGCTTCCGGCCGCCGCGCCTGGAGGCGGAAGGCGCCTCTATCGAGCCGCAACCGTGGCCGCATGTGCGGCTCGACAAGGCGTTGGAGCATCTGCTGGGAGATCGCCTCGCATGAGCGAACATCGCCCGAGCAATGGCGGGAAACGCGCGCCGCTGGTGTTCGATGCCACCGATCCCGCGCTGATCCTGGAGCCGGTGGAGCCCGTGCCAGCCGAGGCACCGGCCACACGTCCTGGCGCGAGCGCAAAGGGCGCCGCTCAAGGCGATGTTTCGGCGGCGGCGCAATCGCGCGGTTTCCGCGTCGGCTGGGTCTCCGTGCTGGTGGGCGCGTTCGTCAGCCTCGCGGGACTGGCGGCAAGCATCGGCTTCGCGCGCTTCGTGTCGGTGGTTCTGGAGCGCTCGGACTGGATCGGGATGATGGGGTGGGCGCTGCTGGGTATCGCCGCGCTCGCCCTGATCGTGATCGCGTTGCGCGAGATCGTCGGCTTGATCCGGCTCGGCCGGCTGGCAGGGCTGCGGCATGACGCGGAGGCTGCCAAGCGCAAACGCGACGCCAACGCCGAACGCAACGTCGTCCGCCGTTTGCGGCGTGTGCTGTCGGGCCGCTCCGATCTCGCCTGGAGCCTTGCGCGGTTCTCCGAGCACGAGCGCGACGTGCGTGACCCCGGCGATCTCTTGGCGTTAGCGGAGCGCGAAATCGTGGTGCCGCTCGACGCGCAGGCGCGGCGGCAAATTCTGAGTTCGGCGAAGCGTGTCAGTCTCGTCACGGCGATGTCGCCGGTTGCGGTCATCGCGGTCGGCTTCGTGCTGGTGGAAAACCTGCGCATGTTGCGCGGTCTGGCGACGCTGTATGGCGGCCGGCCCGGAATGTTCGGCGGCCTCAAGCTGGCCCGCATGGTGTTCGTCCACATCCTGGCGACGGGCGGCGTGGCGCTGACCGACGACCTGATCGGGCAATTCATCGGCCAGGATATGGCCCGACGGCTGTCGCGTCGCCTGGGCGAAGGGCTGTTCAACGGCGCACTGACGGCACGGATCGGGGCGGCCGCGGTGGAAGTATGCCGACCGCTGCCCTATATCGAGGCGCCCCCCGTGCGTGTGCGGGATATCCTGGCGGAGCTGACCCGGCGGCAGAAGGCCACTGCGTGAGCGGCAGCGCGTTCGGTACGGCTGCGCTTGTTGCACCTCTCTACCCTTGCTTCCTCGCCAACAGTTTTCCACTAATGGCTATGCGCGAAAATCATGCTACGAGAGCCAACGTGCCCGACCTGGATCCCATCACGATAGAGATCGTGACCAGCCGCCTCGCCGAGGTCACGGCCAGCATGGAGCACGCGCTCTATCACGCCGGTTACTCGCCGATCCTGCGCGAGTCGCGCGACGGCACCGCGGGACTGACCGACGCGGATGGCCGCGTGCTGATGGTCGGCGGCGGACTACAGTTTCATTCACTGCCGTATCAACAAGCCGTCGCCGGCGTGACCGCGCGTTTCCCGCGCGAAACCCTGCAGCCCGGCGACAGCTTCCTCGTCAACGATCCCTATAAGGCCGGCAATCCGCACGTGCCGGATTTCGTCACCGTGACGCCGTCGTTCCATAACGGCCGCCTGATCGGTTTCGGCGTCTCGATCGCACACAAGGCGGACGTTGGCGGATTGGTGCCGGGCTCGTCGGGCGCGGGCTCGCGCGAGATCTTCCACGACGGTTTGCGGCTGCCGCCGGTCATCTATTCGCGCGGCGGCGTGGTCAACGAAGCCGTGGAAGACATCATCCGCACCAACAGCCGCATCCCCGATGTCGTGATCGGCGACCTGCGCGGCCAGATAGGCGCAACGCGCATTGGGGCGGAGCGGCTGGCCGCGCTGTGCGAGGAGTACGGCGAGCCGACGATCACAGGTGTGATGCGCGCGATCCTGTCGCTCACCGCGCAGCGCCTGTCGCGCGAGATCGCGGCGTGGCCCGACGGCAAGGCCAGCGCCGACGGCCAGCTCGACAGCGACGGCGCCGACCTCGACACGCCCGTACCGTTCGCGGTCGATATCACCAAGACGGGCAGCAAGCTCCTGATCGATTTCTCGCGATGTGCGCCGCAGACGCTCGGCCCCGTCAACGTCAATCCGTGGACAGCGCGTTCGGCCGCGCTGCAAGCAGTCATCGCCTCGACCGATCCGACCATACCCATCAATTCAGGCGTGCTGGAGCCGGTCGAACTGGTGCTGCCCGAAGGCAGCGTCGTCAACCCGCGCTTTCCCGCGACCATCAACCTTTATTTCCCCACCGCCGTGCTGATCTACACGCTGGTGATGTCCGCGCTCGGCAAGCTCAATCCCGCGCGCGCGGTGGCCCCGTCCGGCATGGTGACGGGCGCGATTGCGCTCGGCTATCCCGCGAAGGAGGGGCGCGCGGCGCGCGTGCAATACGAGCTCGGCGCGACCGGCCTTGGCGGCACCAGCGCGGGAGACGGCGCGGCGATCCTGCAGCCGATGAACCAGTTCACGCCGGGCTCTCCGATCGAGATCACGGAGACGGAATATCCCGTGCTGACGCGCCGGTTCGAACCGTGGATCGACTCGGCGGGCGCGGGCACCCATCGCGGCGGCGTCGGCTATATCCGCGAATACGAGATCCGCGAAGCCTGCACCATGACGCTGCGCTCGTCGGGCCACCGCGTGGGATCGTGGGGCCTCGACGGTGGCGCCGCGCCGGCCTTGTCGAGCACGACGCTCGATGCCGGCTCACCCGGCGAGGAACGCCTGCCCGCCATCGCCACCCGCCGCATCGAAACCGGCACACGCCTCGAAATCCGCCGCACGGGTGGTGGCGGCTGGGGCGCTCCATTCGCGCGCGATCCCGCGTCCGTGCGCGACGACGTGGCGGATGGATACGTGAGCCTCGAGGCCGCCCGCGCGGTGTATGGCGTGGTGCTCGATCCGGTCACCCTGGCGATCGACGAAGCAGCAACGAAGATGCGGCGCTCGTAGGGCGGGCAAGCCCTTCGCGCAGCCCGCCGTGCTCTTGCGCAACATCGCATCGGCGG
>CAMDPA010000146.1 GCA_945903565.1 Devosia equisanguinis
CGTTCCGGCCCGAAGGCGAGTTCCCTGAGATCATGGTGCTCGACAATCACAAGGACAATCCGGTGCTGTCGACCGACGTGTGGCACTCCGACACGACGTTTCGCGTACGGCCGACGAAGTACACGATCCTTCGCGCCCAGATCATGCCCGCGACCGGTGGCGATACGCTGTGGGCCAATATGGCGGCGGCCTATGACGGCTTGTCGGATACCTTCAAGCGGATGATCGCCGGCCTGCATGCCGTGCACGACTTCAAGAACTTCCGCGTGTTGTTCAAGAACACGGACGATGACCGCGCGCGCCTGCGGAAGATGGAAGACCTCTATCCAAATCCGACGCATCCGGTGGTGCGCACGCATCCGGTGACCGGCGCGAAGATCCTGTTCGTCAATCCGCAGTTCACATTGCGCATCGACGGGATGGCGGAGGACGAGAGTCGCGGTCTGCTCGATATCCTGTTCAAACAGGCACAGATCCCGGAGTACCAGTTTCGGCATCGCTGGCAGCCGGGCGACATCGTGTTCTGGGACAATACGTCGACGCAGCACTACGCCGTCAACGACTACTACCCCGATCGCCGCCGCATGGAGCGCACCGCCGTGATCGGCGACAAGCCGTATTGAGATGGGTGTTGGGGGCAGACCCCGGGGCCAAAACGTCGGTTTTCAATTATTGGCGCTTGGGCACGAGGTCTGACCGCTTAGTGACGATGGAGCGGATTCTGGAGAGGGAGCGCGGGTGACGCGTCTATCCAGCTTTCAGTACGCCTGCTTTTATCAGCGTATCGAGTTCCGGGCCGGTCAGGCCTAGCTCGGTGGTCAGCACGTCGCGCGTATCCTGGCCAAGGCGTGGGGGGAAGCGGTGTGTGGCGTGCTCGTTGCCCGACATCTTCAGCGGGTTGCCGGCAACGCGTACGTTGAGCCCATCGGGGCCGGGAATATCGAGCACCATGCCGCGATGCAGCACCTGCGGATCGGACAACGAGCGGTCCAGGGTATTGACGACGCCGACCGGGACCTCGGCAGCGCGCAAGGCCACCACCCATTCGTCTGCCGTGCGTTTGCCGAACTCGGCTTCCAGCGCCTCCCAAATCTCGAAACGTTTGTTATAGCGGCCCTCGCGCGTTTGTAGCCCGGGATCGTCGCGCAGATCAGGCCGGCCCATCACATCGCACAAGGAGCGCCACATGCGGTCGGTGTTGGCGCAGATGACGACGTCGAGATCGTCGCCGGCGGTGAACGAGCGGTAGGACGGGATCGACTCGTGCCCGCGCCCCTGTGGCCCCGGAACTTTGCCGGAAGCGAGGTAGTAGGCCGCCTGGTAGCACAGCATCGCGACCTGGCAGTCGAGCATGCTGATGTCGACCTTCTGGCCGCGGCCGGTGATGTGGCGCGCTTCGATCGCGGCGAGAATGCCGATGATGGAATAGGAGCCGGCGGCGAGATCGCCGATCGGGATGCCGGCGCGCACGGGCCGCCCATCCGGATCGCCGGTCAGGCTCATGCCGCCCGACAGCGCCTGCACCACCATGTCGTAGGCGGGGTGATCGCGGTACGGCCCGTCCTGGCCGAAGCCGCTGATCGAGGCGTAGACGAGGCGCGGGTTGAGCTTGGACAGGCTGTCGTAGTCGAGGCCGTACTTGTCGAGCCCGCCCGGCCGCATGTTCTCGATCAGCACGTCGGATTTGGTGGCGAGACGGCGCACGAGATCCTGGCCGGCCTTGTCGCGCAGGTTGACCGCGACACTCTTCTTGTTGCGGTTGATCGAGTGGTAATAGGCGCTGTCGCCGCCGATGAAGTTGGGCGGCAGGCGGCGGGTATCGTCCCCGGTGATCTGCTCAACCTTGATCACATCCGCACCGAGATCGCCGAGGATCTGCGTCGCGTAAGGACCTGACAAGAACGTCGTGATGTCGAGCACCTTGATGTGGATCAGCGCGCCTTTGGCGGTGGTCATGCGCAAATTGTCCTTGTCGCTTCCTCACATGCCCATTGGCACGGCGGAGCATCATCAGTCAAAAGCGCCCGTTCCGGCTTGCACCCAGGTCACGGCTTGCCGAGCTGCTTTAGAACGTCCAGGAAGCCCTCCATCTCGCCACGCGCCATCGCTCGCTCGGCCTCCAGCACCATCGCCAGCTTGCGCGCCAGCGTCCGGACAGCTATCTCGTCGGCCTCTGCCCGCGTCTTGGCAGCCGTCGCCTTGGTTGCCTCAGCCTCCGCGATTAGTTTGGCGGCGCGCGCGGCAATTTCCTCGTTCTCGAAGCCGGCGCGACCGAGCCTCGACTTGATGTGCTCGATAGACTCCTGGAAAACGACCTGGGCCTCGTCCCGCAGCTTGCGGTGATCTTCCTGGCTCACCATCGATTCCATCAGTCGCTCGATCATCGACTGCAGGCGCTTGGAGATGCTGACACGGCTCGCAGCCAAAATCGGTTTCGAGGTGGCGCTGGCCGATGCATTTCCGCTGAGCTGGCCGCGACGGACCTGGACGAACACTTCTACGACAAGCTGCATGACGGCCTTGGCCCGGTCGGAACTCAGCAGGCTCGCAGCCAGAACGACACCGTGCTCAGTGAAAGCCCACGGCAACGTCCGCCTTCCGCCCCAGGTGCCACTTGAGATCACAAATTGTGATCTCAAGTCGTCCCACTCCTCCTGCGTCAGCTCGAATGCCCAAGGCGACGGAAACCGGTCCTGATTTCGCTTGAATGCCTGATTGAAAACTCGCGTCTCGACCTCGAACAGGTCCGCCAGATCGGCATCGAGCATGATGCGCTCGCCGCGCACCTCGTGGATGATAGAGGCATCCAGCGCTGGTATCGAAGTGGCCATCACTCCGCGCACTGCGGTTTGCAGCTCCGTCATTTCCACCTCCAACCGCGCAGGAACTTTTGTGAACTTATGGGGAACATTCTTGACATCACAGGCTGTGATGTCAAGTGTAAATGCAGCGGCAAGCACTGCTAAGGGGCCGGCCCTCCCGCCTTCACTAGTTCCACCACTCGTTGAGGACTGAGCGGGGTCTCGGAGATGCGCACGCCGAACGGCGACAGCGCATCTTCCACCGCACCGACGATGGCGGCGATGGCGGCGATCGTGCCGGCCTCGCCCGCGCCTTTGACCCCGAGCGGGTTCAGGGGCGACGGTGTCTCGATGTGGCGAAGCTCGACGCGGCCGGGCATGTCGGTTGCCATCGGCATCAGGTACTCGGCGAACGAGGTCGAGACCGGGTTTGCATTCTCGTCGTGGACGAGCCGCTCGAGCAGCGCGTTGCCGAGGCCGTGCGCGACGCCGCCGACGACTTGGCCTTCCACGATCAGCGGATTGATCACGCGCCCGCAATCGTGGGCGACGATGAAGCGGTTGATCTTCACCTGGCCGGTTTCGATGTCGACCTCGACTTCGGCGGCGTGGCAGCTCGAAGCGTAAGTCGACTGTTCCGGCTTGAAGTAGACGGTCGCTTCCAGGCCGGGATCGCGGTGTGCGGGCATCGAGAAGCCGTACATGCCGATCGCGAGATTGGCCACTTCGCGGAACGTCTTCCTCATACCCGGCGCGCCCTTCACGTTGACCGCGCCGTCCTTCAATTCCAGATCCGCCTCCGCGACCTCCATCATTTCGGAGGCGACCTTCTTGACCTTGGTGGCGACCTCGATCGCGGCGAGATGCGCGGAGTTGCCGGCGTTGACCGCCGAGCGCGAGGCGAATGTGCCCATGCCGAGCGCGATGCCGCCGGTGTCGCCGGTTACCACGGTGACATCCTCGAACGAGACGCCGAGCTGATCGGCGACGACTTGAGCGAACGCGGTTTTGTGGCCCTGGCCGTGCGGTGTCGCGCCGGTCGTCAGCGTGACCTTGCCGGTCGTCGAAATGCGCACGGTGGCGCCTTCGTAGGGGCCGAGCCCGGTGCCCTCGACCGCGTTGGAAATGCCGACGCCGATGTATTTACCCTTGGCCAGAGCCGCCTTCTGGCGTGCGGCGAAACCGTCGTAGCCGACGGCGTCGAGGGCGGACGCCTGGCACGCAGGATAGTCGCCGCTGTCGTAAGTGACGGGGCGGCCGTCGCGGAAAACGATGCCGACTTTGTAGGGCATCTGGTCGGGCTGGATGAAATTGCGCCGGCGAACCTCCGCCCGGTCGAGGCCCATCTTGTGGGCGACCAGATCCATCATTCGCTCCATCGCAAAGACGGCCTGCGGACGGCCCGCGCCGCGTACCGGCGTGCACGGCGTTTTGTTGGTGTAGGCGACGACGAGATCGAGGTGGTAGGCGGGCAGTACGTAGGGGCCTGGCACGGTGGTTGCCGCGATCCACGGCAGTACGAGGCCCCACGGAATGTACGCGCCGTTGTCATGCACGAGCTGGCCGCGCAGGCCGAGCAGTTTGGCGTCCTTGTCGACCGCGATCTCCAGATCCCACCACTGGTCGCGCTCCTGATGCGTGATCAGGAAATTCTCGCGCCGGTCCTCGATCCATTTCACCGGACGGCCGAACGCCATCGCGGCGGCGGCAACCGAGCCGTATTCGCAGTAGAACGCACCCTTGGGACCGAAGCCGCCGCCGACCTCAGGCGCGATCACGCGCACCTGATTATCGCCGAGGTCGAGCATGTCCATGAACGCCCGCTTCAGACGGTGCGCGCCTTGGCAGGACACGTGCGCGGTGAGCTGGCCGGTCGAGTCGTCGAATTGCGCGACGAGGCCGCGGCACTCGATGAAAAACGGGCCGCCGCGATGCTGGAAGATGCGGTCCTTGAAGATGTACGCGGCCTTGGCGAAGGCGGCGTCGGTATCGCCGTAGTGCATCGGGACGCGGCCAACGAGGTTGTCGGCGGCGCCGGCATGCACCGTCTTGCCCGGCGTCTCGAAGGCCGTGCGAACGTCGGCGACGGCGGGCAGCACGTCGTAGTCGATCTCGATGAGCTGGGCTGCGTCCTCGGCGGTGTAGCGGTTGTCGGCGATGACCACGGCGACGGGTTCCCCGACGATGCAGACCTCCTCCTTCGCCAGCATGTGCTGCATGCGGATCTGTTTGATCGCCGGGTTCGGCACGTACAGCGGCAGGCGTTGCTCGCGCATGACCTCCGGCAGATCGGCCCAGGTCCAGACCGCGTGGACGCCGGGCAGCGCCTTGGCCTTCGAGGTGTCGACCGAGCGGATGCGGGCGTGCGCGTGCGGGCTGCGGGTGAATGCGGCGTGCAGGAGATTGCCGGGATCGAGGTCGTCGACGAAGCGACCGCGGCCGGTGAGGAGGGCGGCATCCTCCTTGCGTTTGACGGCCGCGCCGAACCACCCGCCGCCCTGGGCCTTGCCTGCCTTTTCAACCATGTCTCGTATCCGCTGTGCCGCTTCAATCCGCGTTCATCTTCAGGAGTCTTGCTGGCCAATGCAAGAGCCTGCCCGTCTTTGCGAACTTGGCTTATTATTCGGCAACGCAGGCCGACACCACCTGAAGCCGCAAATGAGCTAACGATGCAGGATACGAGCCCAAAAACGCTATCGCTCTACGATACCGATTTCTACGCCTGGGCCAATCAGCAGGCGGCGTTGTTGCGCGCTGGCCGTCTCGGCGAGGCCGACATCGCCAACATCGCCGAGGAAATCGAGAGCATGGGCCGAAGCGAGAAGCGCGAGTTGATTAGCCAGCTTGCGGTTCTGCTTATGCACTTGTTGAAATGGCGGTTCCAGCCGGGAATGCGCGGCAAGTCGTGGCGGCTCACGATCGAGGTTCAGCGGTTAGAGGCCGCGGAACATCTGGCCGACAATCCGAGTCTGAAATCGCAGATGAATGAGATGCTGCAAAAGGCCTATCGTCGCGCACGACTCGAGGCCGCACGAGAGACAAGCCACGATAGCTCGACGTTTCCGGCGAGCTGTCCGTGGTCCTACGACGAAATTATCGACGACACGTTCTGGCCGGAAGCCTGACCGCCTCAAGGCGTCGTCCCGGCCTTCTTGTGCCGGCCGGCCGCATCCAGCGCCGCGTCGACGATGCCTTGATAGCCGGTGCAGCGGCACAGGTGGCCGGACAGCGCCTCGCGCACCTGCTTCTCGTCGGTATCAGGGATATCGCGCAGGTGCTCGGTCAGCGTCATCAGCACGCCGGGCGTACAGAAACCGCACTGCAGACCGTGATTGTCGCGCATTGCTTCCTGCAGCGGATTTAAGCTGCCGTCGGCATTGGCGAGACTTTCCACGGTGTATATTTCGTGGCCGTTGGCTTGCACAGCGAGCATCAGGCACGAGCGCGCGGTGCGGCCGTCGAAATGCACGGTGCAGGCCCCACAGACACCGTGCTCGCAGCCGACGTGCGTGCCGGTCAGGCGCAATTCGTGGCGGATGAAATCGGCGAGCAGGAGGCGCGTTTCGACCTCGCGCTCGTAGTCCTTGCCGTTGACGCGGACTTTGATCTTGCGGCGATCCGACATCTTATTTTACTCCCTCTGCGGCGCGCGCAAACGCCCGCTTCAGGGCGCGCTTGACCATCACTTGTCCCAGATGTTTGCGGTAGTCCGCCGTCACGTAGGCGTCCTCCATCGCATCGATTTTTCCAGCTTCCGCGGCGACATCCTCGGCCAGTTTGTCACTGGGCGTCTGCCCGGCCAGCGCCTTCTCCGCCACCGTCAAGCGCACCGGATTTGGCCGCACGCCGGAGACGACGATCGAGGCCCGTTTGATCGTGCCATTTACGACCTCGACCAGCACGCCCGAAGCCGCGATCGCGAAGTCGCCGTGGCGGCGTGCGAATTCCTCGTAGGCGTAGCCATGGCCCTTGGCCCATAGCGGCACCGTGATGTCGGTCAGCATCTCGCCTTCGGCCAGTGCGGTCGACATGAAACCCTGGCCGAAATCGGCCATCGCGATCTTGCGTTCGCCGCTCTTGGAACGTGCGGTCAGCGTGCCGTCGAGCAGCGCGGTCACGGCGCACATCTCGGCGGAGGGGTCCATGTGGCAGACCGAGCCGCCGATCGTGCCACGATTGCGGGTCTGGCGATGGCCGACCCAGTGCAGCGCCTCCGTGATGATCGGGCAGGCGGCCTTCACTTCGTCGGAGAATTCGATCTCGCGCTGGCGCGTCATGGCGCCGAACGACAGGTTGCCGCCGCTTTGCTTGATGTAGGCGAGCTCGCCGATGCCGTTGATGTCGACGATGTGGTCGGGCATCACGTAGCGGAAGTTCATCATCGGCATCAGCGACTGGCCACCGGCCAGCACGCGTGCGTTCTCGATCGTGCCGAGCAGGCTTGCTGCCTCGGCCACGGTCTTGGGATCATGGTAGGTGAATGGCGCCGGCTTCATGCCCGATGTGGCCCCTCTGTTTTCTCCCTCTCCCCTCTGAAAGGAGGGGAGAGGGAATTAGCTCCGGTCCTTGACAAGCGGGACCGGCCGCGGCGAGGCTCGACCATAGACACAACGAAATCGTGTTTCAACCGACCAGGGCAAAGATGACCATACCAGCGACGATGCGCGCCGTGACCCAGACCGGCCCCGGCGGTCCGGAGGTGTTGCGGGTGGAGACCCTGTCTGTGCCGAAGCCAGGACCGGGGCAGGTGCTGATCCGCGTCGCATGGGCGGGCGTGAACCCGCATGATTTCGGGCAGCGGCTTCGCGGCGCGCCGCCGGCTGGTCAGACGCCCGTGTTCGGGCTGGAATGTTCCGGCGAGATTGTTGCGGTGGGCGATGATAGCGCCAAGAGCCGGATCGGGGAAAAGGTTTGTGCGCTGGTGCCGGGCGGGGGGTATGCCGAGTACTGCCTGTCGCCGGCCGGACTTGCCATGCCGCAGTCGGCGGGGTTGTCCCAGAAGGAAGCCGGCGCAGTGATGGAGAACGTGTTCACGGCGTGGTTCAACATGGTCGAACTAGCGGGGTTGAAGGTAGGGGAGCGGGTGCTTGCACATGGTGGAACGGGCAACATCGGGTCGACAGCGATACAGATAGCGACACTGATCGGCGCTGAAGCCTATGCAACCGTCGGCACGGAGGAAAAGCGGCGGATTTGCATCGGCCTCGGCGCGAAGGCCGCGGTCAACTATCGGACCGACGATGTGGTGCAAGCCATCATGACGGCGACGGGCGGGGCCGGTATCGATGTCGTCGTCGACACGGTTGGTGTGGGGTACACCGATAAAAATATCGACATGCTCGCGAAGGACGGCCGCGTCGTCTACATCTCCGGCGGCAAGGGGGCGAAGCCTGTCATTGCTGTGTCGGCGCTGATGCAGAAGCGGGCGCGGGTGATGGGCTCGCTGATGCGGCCGCTGGAGATGCCGCGCAAGCTGGCGGTTGCCCGCGCCTTGCAGGAGCGCGTGTGGCCGGTGCTGGGCACCAAGATCAAAGTGCTGATCGACAGCGAGTTCACGCTGGAGCAGGCCGCCGAAGCGCATCGACGCGGCGAGAGCGGCGAGACGACGGGGAAGATCCTGTTCAAGGTGGGGTAGATGCCTGACGCAAGAAAGACGGCGGACGAATTTGCCGAGGTCTGGACCGTGCCCGGTGCCGTGATGACACTCGCAAACGGCGAGCAGCGGCTGCGAGGTGGCAAGTGCCAAGGCTGTGGCGCGGAGATCTTTCCCAAGCCCAAGGTGTGTTTGTCGTGCTGGTCCGAAGACATCGCGGACGATCCGTTGCCGACGCGCGGCAAGCTTTATGCGTTCACGGTGGTGCACGTCGCGCGCAAGGGCTGGCGGACGCCGTATGTGATCGCGTACGTCGATCTGGAGAACGGCGTGCGCGTGTCGGCGCCATTGGCGTGCGATCCGAAAGCGGTGCCGGCGTATGACTCGGCGGTGCGGCTGAAGGTCGGCGAGATCGGCCGCACTGATGACGGGCGTCCAATCATGAGTCACCAGTTCGAGCAAGCCTAGGTGTCCGACCCTTTGGGTCTGACACCGTTGCGCCACGCCAATTTTCTGAGCGCCGGTTGCCAGGCAAACCAACAAGTGTTTCGCAGGGTGTCAGACCCGGAGGGTCTGACACCGCAAGCCGCGAGGTTCCCATGCACAAAGTTGCGATCGCTGGTGCTGCGATGTGCCGGTTCGGCCGGTATCCGGAAAAGTCGGTGCAGGATCTCGGCTGGCCGGTCGTCAAGGCTGCGGTCGAGAATGCCGGTATCGCGCCTAAGCAGATCCAGTCGGCCTATGTGGGCTCGGCGTATGGTGGCCGTCTCGTTGGGCAGCGTGTGTTGCGGCCGTTGGGGATGCTCGGCATGCCCGTCGTCAATTGCGAAAACGCGTGCTCGTCTGGCGGCACGGCGTTCCGTGAGGCGTGGCATGCGATCGCGCAGGGGCAATGGGACTGCGCGCTGGTGCTTGGTATCGACAAGCTGACGGCGCTGGGCGGCGGCGTGCTGCCGGGGCAGCCGGACGATTGGGACGTGAACGTCGGTCTTACGATGCCCGCTCTCTATGCGATGCGCGCGGGGCGCTACATGCACGAGCACAAGATCAGCGCCGAACAGCTCGCCAAGGTGGCCGTGAAGGCGCACAAGCACGGTGCGCTCAACCCGCTCGCGCAGTATCAGAACGAGATCACGCTGGAGGATGTCGCAAAGGCGCGGGCAGTGGCCGATCCGTTCACGCTGCTGCACTGCTGTCCGACGGGCGACGGCGCGGCGGCGCTGGTGCTGGTGTCGGAGGACAAGGCGCGCGAGATCGGCTTGGCCAAGCCGGTGTGGGTCGTGGCGTCCGAGTTGAATTCCGGCCGCTACATGACGGGCTTCCGCGACATGACCACGCCGGAAATCACCACGCGGGGCGCGGAGGAGATCTGGGAGATGTCGGGCATGGGGCCTGACGACATCGATGTCGCCGAGGTGCACGACGCCTTCACGATCGCCGAGCTGCTTTACTACGAAGCGTTCGGTTTTTGTCAGCGCGGCGATGCGGTGGCGTTGCTCGAAAGCGGAGCGACGTCGCTCGGTGGTCGCATTCCCGTGAACCCCGGCGGTGGATTGCTATGCCGTGGCCATCCGGTCGGGGCGACCGGCGCGGCGCAGCTCGTCGAGTTGACGTGGCAGTTGCGCGGCGAGGCCGGCAAGCGGCAGGTCGATGGGGCGAAGGTCGCTCTTGCGCATTGCACCGGCGGCGGCATCGCGGGGCTCGATCACGGCGCGTGCTCGATCAACATCCTGAGCCGGTAGTCAACTATTGAAGCCCGGCGGCTTGCAGGTGCTGCAAGTCGATGAAGCGGTTTGCATCCGACAACGGCGCGGACAATTCCTTCGCTTCGGCCATGAATGTGATGACCTGCGCGAAGCCTTTGAGGTTGATCTCGCCCCGGCGCGGGAACACGCCTTTGTCAGGCTCGTAATAGAAGGTGAGCAACTGGCGTGCGATTTCGGGCGTGGCGCTGGTGGTGGCGGAAATGATCGCGACCGTCTCGGCCCGGTTTTTCGGATCGGCCATGAAGGCGAAGGCGTCGCCGAACGCGCGCACGAGACGCACCACGACGTCCTTGTTGGCTGTGCCCCACGCACGTTTGACGGCGAGCACGCTGAACTGCAATTCAGGCACGACTTCCGAGCTATCGCCGAGCCGCCGGTAGCCTCTGGCTATCAGCGCGAAATCTTCCGGCTGGGTGAGTGGCACCGCCGCGCATTCGCCTTCCGTCAAACATTTCGTGCGGGCGGGTGTGCCGACAAGTTCGACGGTGCGATACGCGCCCTCGTCGAGGCCGTGCTTGGTAAGAAGCCGGCGGGTGGATATCGTGATCGTATCGACGGGGAGGGATAGTCCGACAGTTTTGTCCTTCAGGTCGGCGATGCTGGATATGCCGGGTTTTGCGATCAGCGTGTAGAGGTTGTTGCCGCTGGCGCCCGCAATGGCGACGGCATCGGAGCCGGCGAGAGCGGCCTTCACCAAGTATGGCGTCGCGGTATAGGTGACGTCGACGGTGCCATTGTCGAGCGCTTCGAGCATGAAGTGCGTGCCGCCCTGGATCGGCACGACGTCGAGGTTGATCCCGTGGCGCGCGAGAAATCCCTGGCGCTGGGCGACGTAGAGCGGGAGCGAGGAAATACTCTTGGCCGAAGCGGCGATCTGTCCGTATCGCAGCGTCGTCACCGGGGTGGGCTGCTGGGCTTGTGATGCGATCGGGGCGAGGCATGCCAGCAAACCGATGGCAGCGACCAGATGTGTGCGGATCATGTTTCCTCCCTTGTTCGTCCAACTGCGCAAGCGGCTGCCCCTCACGCTTGTTGCCGCCCCTCACCCTAACCCTCTCTCCGCTGAAGTGCGGGGAGAGGGAATTTTGCTCCTGTCACGCTTCGGCGGCAAGCGGCAGGCGGACGATGAACAGGGCAATCGCTCGAGAAAGGGGCTTGCGGAGAGAGAAAGGGGATTCACAAGAGGTGAGTCGGTGTGATTGATGGGCTTCCATCCGAATCGGATGGAGAAGGCCCATGTCCGCAGCCCGCCCGCAGCTTGCCACCCCGTCGAAGATC
>CAMDPA010000147.1 GCA_945903565.1 Devosia equisanguinis
CAAAGCAGGCCATAAAGCCACGCTTTGGAACGCTGTTTCATGTCGTGGGTTGAGAGTGCATTGTTCAAGCTTCGGCCGCGCTTGTCAATCGAACCGCCAACCGCGGGCAACACGTCGCGGGCAGCTCGGCAGCTTATGCCCGTTTTGGCTGCGGCGGCATCACCCGTAGGTCGGCGCTGAGCGCCCTTCGCGCGAAGCCCGACATTCCCGAGCGGTACGTCGGGCTTCGACCGGCGGAATTGCCGGCCTCATTCCGGCCTACGGTTCATACCCGTGAGCTGCCGCTGGACCGGGCACGGGCCTTCCCTTATAGACGCGCTCGTTCGCAGTTCTCGCGAAAAAGCCGGTCCGGGGGAGAGCATCATGGACGTTCCGCAACACCAGCGCTTCAAGCTGCTCGGGCTCTCCGGCAGTCTGCGCAAGGCGTCCAACTCGAGCGCGATCCTGCGCACGCTGCGCGACAATCTCACGCCCGACATCGCGATGGAAATCGTCGCCCTCGACGACATTCCCCCGTTCAACGAGGACCACGACACCGGCGATGGCCCGGCTCCGGTCGCGACGCTGCGCCGCGCCGTGCGCGCCTGCGACGGTATCGTGATCGTCTCGCCCGAGTACAATCACGGCATTCCCGGCCACCTTAAGAACGCCATCGACTGGGCCTCCCGCCCCGGCTACGACGGCCCGCTCAAGAACAAGCCGATCAAGATCATGACGATCGCATCGAGCCCGCTCGGCGGCGCCCGCGCGCAAGCCTGGCTCCAGGAAGTGTTTTCGTCCACGCTATCCCGCGTGGTGCCGGGCAAGCAGGTGATCATCGGCGCCGTCGAGAGCAAAATGAAGGACGGCAAGCTCGCCCACGAGGACACGCTGATCTTCGCACTCAACTCGATCGACGAAATGCTCGACGAAGCCTGTCTCGTGCAGGGCCGCGCCAAGCGTGTGATCCCCGACGCCTGGAAGCGCCGCAAACTCGACAAGCCGCCGCGTTGAGTATTAGCGGCCGTCGCCCAGCAGGAAATCCGCGAGCAGGCCAACGCCCGCGTCGAACATCTCCTGACCTGTCACGGTTTTGCATCCAGCCGATCGTGCCCCGGCAATCAAGGCGGAGATGCCCGGCGGCGTGACGGCATCGGCCACGGTCATGCCCGATGACAGCAGCGAAACATCGAGTGGCGGCGCATCGCCCGGCCGCATACCCGCTGGCGTCGCGTTGACGACGAGATCGAACCCGCGCGGCTCCGGCGCTCCGGTAGCACACCTGCCCGGAAAGCGTGCCGACAGCCGCGCGACAAGCTGGTCCCGCCGCGTCATATCGGTGTCCACGATCGCCAGGAAGCGAGTTTCCGCCTCCAGCAGCGCCAGCCCGATCGCGGAGCCCGCGCCGCCCGCCCCTAGCAGCAATGCACGCGATCCCGCTGGATCAAAACCGCTCGATCGCAGCGCCGCGAGCAGGCTCTCCCCGTCGACATGATCGCCGGCGAAATCTCCAGCGAGCCGTCGCCGCATCACATTGACCGCGCCGAGAAACCGCGCCCGCTCGCTCATGTCAGCGCAACACGCGAACGCCGCCGGCTTGTGCGGCACGGTCACGACGATGCCGTCGAGGTTTGGCACCTTGGCCAATGCGCCAACAAGGCCGCCGACGTCCGCAGGTGCGACTTCCATGGGAACGACGAGCGCGTTCAGCCCCCGCGCCTGAAACACCCTGGTGATGCCGCCGGGCGAGCGCACCTGAGCGATCGGTGTGCCAATGATGACGCTGAAACGCGTCGTCCCGTCGAGATGTGAGAGCATGTCGATTCCAACGTGCCCGCGGCAGCAACTATCCAGCCGCCGCCAGGCGCGGCTTGGTGTCGGGCAGATCGGCGACATTGATCGGCCTGCCGAAGTGGAAGCCCTGCATGTAGGTGATGCCCAGGCTCTCGACGATCTCGGCGGTCGGGCCGTCTGTCACCCACTCGGCCACGGTTTCCATGCCAAAGGCCTGCGACAGCTCCGCCATCATGCGCACGAACACCCTGTCGCTCATGTCCGTGACGAGGTTCTTCACGAACGCGCCGTCGATCTTCACGACATCGCAGTTCAGGTGCTTCAGATTTCGGAACGACGTGTATCCGGCGCCGAAATCGTCGATCGCCACGCGGCAGCCAAGCTCCTTCAGCGTGTCGACGAACGCGATCGTCTGATCGAGATCGCCAATCGCCGTCGTTTCGGTGATTTCCACGATCAGCCGCTTCAACATCCGCGCCTGACCGCCGGTCAGCTTGTGCAACAGCACCAGCCACTCCGCGTCCGCGCACGTCATGCTCGATACGTTGAGCGACAGCGTGATGTCCGGGTGCTTCTTGAGAATGCCGACCGCCAGCTCCAGCACGCGCCGGTCGATCATCCGGCTCATCCCGAGCTGTTCGGTGAACTCGATGAACTCGCCGGCGCTGATCACCGTTCCATCCGGCTTCCGCATGCGCAACAAGCACTCGTAGAAGGCCGGCTCGTGCGTCCGCGAGTTCACGATCGGCTGCAGCACTAAGTGCATCCGGTGCTCATCGAGCGCCGTCGCCACCTCGTTCGCAATCAGGATGTTGCGTTGGCGCGCGCTCTCCTTGCCGGGGCTCGGCTCCCACACGACACAGGCGTCATGGCGGGTGCTGCGCGCTTTGTCGAGCGCCTGCAGCGCACGGCTGATCGCGGTGGGAACGTTATGGCCCTGGCTCGGCAGCTGAACCGCGCCGATCGAGATCGTCGAGGAGATCGGGCAGTCCGACGACTTGAAGCTCGATTCGCGCACGGCCTTCAGCAAGCGCTCGGCCGCGATCTGCATTGCGCCTGGGCCGCAGTCGTTCAGAATGATGCCGAACTTGTTGGCCGAGTAGCGGCCGAGGCTATCGCCGCCGCGCAGCTTGTCCGCGATGATGCGGCCAACCGAGGCGATCATGCTGTCGCCGACGTCGAAGCCGAAGTTATCGTTGATGATCGAAAGGTTGTTGATCGATGCGATCATGAATGCGGCGGGCTGCCCGGTCCGCTCTGCGCGCCCGATCACGGCGGCCAGCGCCTCGGTCATCCGGATGCGATTGAGCTGTCCCGTCAACTCGTCCTGGTCGCTGCGGTAGAGTTCCCGCTGCTCTTCCATGTAGCGCTCGTTGAGCACGCGGATGACACCACGCGCACGCGCCGGTTTGCCGTGCTCGTCCGCCCACCAGCGGCCATGGTCCTCCAGCCACATCGAAGTGGAAGAGCGCCGGCCATGCGGCCGGAAACGATACTGCACCCGAGAAGGAGGTCCGCCGGCTGCGGCGGGTTGATCGTCATCACTGCTGGTCAAGCCTGCCTGCAGTGCGAAAGCCGACTGGCGGCGGGTCACGTGCTCCGCCGCGATCAGGAATTGGAAGGCGCCGCCGGACCCCACATCCTTGACGTTGCGAACGCCCAGAACGGAAGCCACGTTGCTCTCCCATTCCATGCTGTCGCACGTCATGTCCCAAGTGTAGGCGGTCTCCTCGACCCCAGACAGGATGCCGACGAGGTCGATGGCCGTGGCCAACGGCGGGGCGGACGCTTCCGCGGACAGATCCGCCACCGTCGGCAGATCCTGATCTGCGACCGCGGGCTCTGTGCCGGCGTGTCCCTGAACGCTGCCGTCGTCCGGCGCGTTGGGCAATTTCATGGACGCGCTCACGATCTACGCCCCATTTCCCACGGATGGCCCGACCTTCAAAGAGGCGCAGGCCCACTGCCGGACCGCGCCCACTGTGCGACGGTATCGACCAAGTGCTAACATTTCATAAAATGCGGTGCTTCCGGATAAACTTGTTGCTGCACCCGGAACGTAGCTGTTTCTACTTCACATACTTGCGAAACAACGGCGCCCGCTTTTCCTTGAAGGCGTTGACGCCTTCCTTCGCCTCGTCGGTCTGGTAGTATAGGTCGAGCGCCTGGAACCCGAACGAGCCGATCGCGCGGATGTTTTCGCTGTCCATGTTGAACGAGCGCTTGGCCAGCGCTAGCGCCGTCGGGCTCTTGGCCATGATCTCCGCGCACCACGCCTCGACCTCCGCGTCGAGCTTGTCGTGCGGCACCACCGCGTTGACGAGCCCCATGCCGAGCGCCTGCTCGGCGGAGTAGCGCCGGCACAGATACCAAATCTCGCGTGCCTTCTTCTCGCCGACGATGCGCGCGAGGTAGGCGGTTCCCCAGCCCGGATCGACCGAGCCCACCTTGGGGCCGACCTGGCCAAAGATCGCCTTGTCCGAAGCAATCGCCAGATCGCACACCGTTACCAGAACGTTACCGCCGCCGATTGCGAAGCCGTTGACGCGCGCGATCACCGGCTTGGGCACGTCGCGGATCAGCGACTGCAATTCCTCGATCGGCAGGCCGATGGTTCCGCGCCCGCCATAGCCGCCTTCCTGGTGCGAGGACTGGTCCCCACCCGTGCAGAATGCCTTGTCTCCCGCGCCGGTCAGCACGATCACGCCGATGCTCTTGTCCGAGCCGGCTTTCTGCAGCGCGTTGATCATCTCCTCGCAGGTCTGCGCGCGGAAGGCGTTGTAGATCTTCTCGCGGTTGATCGTGATGCGCGCGACGCCATTCGTCTCGGCGTAGAGGATGTCTTGATAATCCGCGGGGTTCGACGACATGGGATGCTCCGGCTTGCGCTGATCGATGCCAGATCACAGGCTCGCCGAGGCGCTTCCCGAATGCAAGGGCCTCACGTGCGCTGGAGCGCCGCGTAAGCCTCGATCAGCTTGGCGAAGTCCGGCGGCTGCTGCTCGTAGGAGACGCTGCCGGCTGGCACCTCGAACCACGGCTGGCGGCTCGCGGTCCAGATGTGGCCGGCCAGGCGGATCCACGACGTATCGTCCAGCGTACCGGGGCGGACGATCGCCATGCCAGGGCTGTGTTGGGGCAGGTGGACCAGGCGCGTGCCGCAGTCGGGGCAGAACGCGCAGTCGACCTTGCGGCCGCTGTCTGATGTGCGAACCCAGGTGCGCGGGCTGCCTTGCGTGATGAGGAACGCCTCGCGCGGGACCAGCATCGATGTGCCGAACGCGCTGCCCGACTGGCGCTGACACTCGGTGCAGTGGCAGGCGTAGATCGACGCAGGTGCTGCCGCGCAGCTATAGCGTACGGCGCGGCATTGGCAGGCGCCGGTCAGCGGCAACTTCATGGGATGTCTCCGGAGTTGTGTTGGGCCTCAGCCTACACAACCCCGGACACGCAGGCTATGGCGCCAGCTTCTCAGCGTTGCCGTCGGCGGTCTTGACGATCTTGCCGCGCGGCTGACCGGTCGCCATGTTGATGAGCGTGATGGTATCGCCTTGCTTGTCGTATCGGGTGCAGGCGTTCGCGGTGGCCTGCTTCCACTCCACGCAACCGGAATTGTCCTTGATGGTCCATTTGCCGGTCCACAGCTCGCCCTTCGGCGTCTTGAAGACCGCATTGCCGTCGGCTGCGTAGAAGATCACGCCCGGACCGCTCGCGCCGGTGACGGACCCGCCGCCGCCGATTTCCATGTAGATGGTTTTGCCCGAGATCAGGGTCTTGATCTCGGCGCCGGTCAAGTCCGCGGCGGAAGCGGCGGAGGCAAGGCCGAAGGTAGCGGCAAGCATAAGGCTGGTACGCTTGAACATTGAACGCACTCCCTGAAAGGACACGTGCACGAGCACCAGGAATAACTGCCGGGTGTCATGCCCGTGACATCGAAACTACACCACACCAAGGTGTGCAGAAAGTGTTCGTTCGGGAGGAGCCGCGCCGTTTGTTGGAGCCGGCGCGGCCTGCGTGTACGTCCGCTTAGGCATGCGCCTTGCGCTGCGGGTCGATCATCTTCTCGAGCTTGCCGAGCACGTGCATGCACGGCAACACCTGCTCGAGCGATCCGCTCGGCTGGCGCTTTTGTTGGATCGCGGCGATGAACTCGCGGTCCTCCAGCTCGATGCCGTCCATCGACACATCGACCTTGGACACATCGATCTTCTTGTCCTTGCCGTCCGACAGATCGTCGTAGAACGCCTTGAAAGTGCCGTTGTCGCAGATGTAGCGGAAGAACGACCCCAAGGGCCCGTCGTTGTTGAACGACAGCGACAGGTTCAGGATCGAGCCCGACGGCACCTTGCAGACGATGCCCATGTCCATTGCGATGTTGAGCTGCGGATGGATCGGGCCCTGCACCGCGTAACACTCGGAGATGTTCTCGCCGCACTGGTGGGCGAAAAGGTCGATGGTATGCGCCGCATGGTGCCAGAGCAGGTGATCCGTCCAGCTCCGCGGATTGCCGGCCGCGTTCATGTTCTGACGCCGGAAGAAGTACGTCTGCACGTCCATCTGCTGGATCTTCATCTCGCCGGCGCGCAGCTTCTTATGGATGTACTGATGGCTCGGATTGAAGCGGCGCACGTGACCGCCCATCGCGACGACACCCGTCTCCTTGGCCACCTTGACGAGGCCCTCGGCGTCCTCCACCGAGTCCGTCACCGGGATCTCGACCAGCACATGCTTGCCGGCCCGCATCACGTCGGTGGCCTGCTTGAAATGCATCTTGGTCGGCGTCGCCAGGATCACCGCGTCGGCACGCTTGATGCCCTCCGCAAGATCGCCCGTGAAATGAGGCACGCCATACTTCTTGGCGACTTCCTCGGTGCCCTTCTGATTGCCGCCGACGAGCGAGGTGACTTCCACGCCCTCGATCCGCTTCAACGCATCGAGGTGCTTCTGACCAAACGCGCCCTGGCCCGCTACGCAGATTTTCATGTTTGTTGCCCTTCTTGTTTGAATGAGGGATGCAAAAAAGGGAATAGGGAGTTGGGAATTGGGAGTAGGGAAGCCTTCACACAAAGGCCGCCTTCCCTACTCCCAACTCCCTATTCCCAACTCCCTATTCCCAACTCCCTCTCTCAAGTCCTGTTATCCAGAATGATGTGCCCGACCGCCGTGTTGGAGGCCGGCACCGTGTAGAAGCGGCGCACCTCCTTCACGTCGTCGTTGAGCGCGCCGCGCATCACGAGCCACATCACCATCTCGATGCCTTCAGCGCCGGCTTCGCGCATATACTCGACATGCCTGATCTTGGTCAGACCCACCGGGTCGGACGTCAGGCCGTCGAGGAAGTTCTTGTCCCAGTGCGAGTTGATGAAGCCCGCGCGCGGGCCCGAGATCTGGTGGGACAGGCCCCCGGTACCGAAGATCATGACCTTCAGGTCTTCCGGATAACTCTCCACCGCCTTGCGGATCGCCTTGCCGAGATTGTAGCAGCGGTTACCGGTCGGTGGCGGGAACTGCACGACGTTGACTGCCAGCGGAATGATCGGGCAGGGCCATTTGTCGACCTTGCCGAACAGCAGGTTCAACGGCACGGTCAAGCCGTGGTCGACCTCCATCTTGTTGCAGATGGTGAGGTCGAACTCGTCAAGGATCACCGACTGCGCGATGTGCGTGGCGAGCTTGGGGTGGCCCGGCACGACCGGCACGGGGCGTGGGCCCCAGCCTTCGTCGGCGGGTGGGAACTCTGCCGCGCAGCCGAGCGCGAACGTCGGGATCAGGTCGACCGAGAATGCGGTGGCATGGTCGTTGTAGACGACGATGCAGACGTCCGGCTTCTCGTTGGCGATCCACGTCTTCGATTCCTCGAAGCCGTCGAACACCCGGGTCCAATACGGCTCCTGGGTCTTGCCCAGATCGATTGCCGCACCGATGGCGGGCACATGGGAGGTTCCGATTCCTGCGACGATCCTGGCCATTACTTCTTGTTCTCCCATTCGGATTTGTAGCGGTTGCCATCCGGGTTGCGGCCACCCTTCAGCATCATCTCGGCGTATTCGGCCTGCGTGCTGCCGGTCATGATCGCGGCGACCTGTTGGAACGACAGTCCGTCGGTCGCGCCGAGCTTGGCCGTGAAGTAGATGTTGGCCCCGAGCTCGAGCATGCGGTTCCACTGCCGCTTCAGCACGGCATCGCGCTGTTCGGCCGTCATCGGAAACTTGTCGAGGTACTTGCCCTCGTCGGCCTTGAACTCAGCCCGGTTGTCGGCCTTCAACAACGACATGCAGAACATGTTGATGTGGTAGCCCTCCCGCGAGCGGTCCGCGTCGAACACGAACGTGCCGGGTATGTTGTCGTACTCTTTGGGTATATCGGTCATGGAATTCCTGCTCCGTCGTGGGGCGTTGCCGGGGGTGGCGACTGAAGCCCGGCAATCCGCCTGCAAACCACGTACTGGGCTGGTCGGTGCCCAGTCCAGCCTGCGGCTGATATAGATCAAGGGCAAGCACGCTGTATAGCGCTGCCGTGCATGGCTGACCTGGTCCCCTCCCGGCGCAATCACCGGCATTTGCACGCGAGGCTTCCCCTTGGCGCGGTGCGCCGGTACCAATTGCCACTTGGCTATCGAGCTTGCGGGTAGGGCAAATCGGGAGGCAACGGCGTGGAAAAGGATCGGCTTCTGGCGTTCAGCGACGGCGTGCTCGCCATCATAATAACCATCATGGTGCTCGAGCTGAAGGTGCCCCACAGCGCCGAATGGGCGGCTCTGGCCAAGCTACTACCGGTTTTTCTCAGTTATGTTCTGAGCTTCGTTTACATCGCGATCTACTGGAACAACCACCATCACCTCATGCACACAGTGACCGGCGTCAACGCCGGTATTCTGTGGGCCAACACGCACTTGCTATTTTGGCTGTCCCTGATTCCATTCGCGACCGGCTGGATGGGCGAGAACCACTTCGCCAAGCTGCCAACGGCGCTGTATGGCGTGGCGCTGCTGATGGCGGCGATCGCCTATTACATCCTGCAAACGGTCATCGTGCGCTCGCAAGGCGCGAGTTCGCCATTGGCGGCGGCGATCGGCAAAGACGCCAAGGGCAAGGTCTCACCGCTGTTGTATATCGCCGCGATTCCCTTGGCGTTTGTGAACCCGTTGATATCGTGCGCGCTCTACGTTCTCGTCGCGGTGATGTGGCTGGTCCCCGACCGCCGCATCGAGCGCATGTTGACCAGCAAGGACGGCGCAGCTCCATAAGCCGCCCGCACCTTCAGGCGACTTCCAGCAGGATCTCGACCAGCCGATCGGGCATGTCCACCATCACGTCGTGGCCCGAGGGCACCGCAAAGGTCTTCCACGCGGGATCGGCCTTCACCCGGCCCAAGGCGGCATCGAACGACGGGCTGTTGTAGGCCGCCGCCCGGATGTAGCTCTTCTTCGCGATCTTCTCGCGGCCGCCGATCGCGGCCACCTTGTCGCCGAACGTACCCAGCGGATGCGGCGTGCACAGCGAATCGACCCAGGCGCGATCCTTCTCGTTCACATTGAAGGCCGCCGCCGGGATCGGCTTGAGCTGGGTCGCGCCACTTGCCGCCGCGTCCTCCAAGGCTTTCTTGGTGCCGGGCGAGGCGAGCGCCATCAGGCTCTCGCCCGCCTGCGGATAAAACGCATCGAGAAACACGATGGACGCGATCGATGCGCCAACCTGTTCGGCCACCTGGGTGACGACGAAGCCGGCGTAGGAATGCCCCACCAGCACGATGTTCTCGAGGCCTTCCCACTTGATGAGGTTGACGACATCGGTCGTGTGCGTCGCCAGAGTGATGTCTTTCGACAGCAGGTGCGAGCGCTCGCCCAATCCGGTCAGCGTCGGCGTGAACACTTTGTGGCCCTTGCGCTCGAGCTGGTCGGATACGCGCCGCCAGCACCAGCCGCCATGCCAGGCGCCGTGCACCAGCACGAAGGTTTTCGACATGCACTCTCCTCGATGGTGTCTGACACTCCGGGTCTGACACCGTTCTCGACGCAGCAGTAGACGAACCGCGGCACCTCGGAACCGTTGCGTCAGGGTGTCAGACCCAGAGGGTCAGACACCCAACCGCCTCCTGGACGGTGTCTGACCCTCCGGGTCTGACACCGTTCTCGACGTGGCAGTATACGAACCGCGGCACCGCGGAACCGTTGCGTCGGGGTGTCAGACCCAGAGGGTCAGACACCCAACCGCCTCCTCGATGGTGTCTGACCCTCCGGGTCTGACACCGTTCTCGACGTAGCAGTATATGAACCGCAGCAACTCGGAACCGTTGCGTCGGGGTGTCAGACCCAGAGGGTCAGACACCCAACCGATCACTTATCCCAGTACAGCGCCATCGGATTGTCGACCAGCAACTGCTGCTGCAGCTCCACCGTCGGCGCGATCTTCGGGATCATGTCGACGATGATGCCGTCGTCGGGCGCTTCCTTCTTCATGTTCGGATGCGGCCAGTCCGTGCCCCAGATCACACGCGTGGGGAACTTCTCGACCAGCGAGCGGCCGAACGGCACCACGTCGTCGTAGGGCGCGCCGGCGAGCGACAAACGCTCCGGACACGTCACCTTCACGTAGAAGTTCGCCTTGTCCTCCATCAACTGGTGGAAGCGCTGGTTTTCCGGATGGTCGACGCCCTTGGCGATGTTCGGGGTGCCCATGTGGTCGACCACGACCGCCGTCGGGATCGAGCGGAAGTAGTCTTCGAACGTCGGCAAGTCCGGCATCTCGAAATAAATCACGATGTGCCAGCCCAGATCCGCGACGCGCTTGGTGATGCTCTCCAGTTCCTCGCGCGGGGTGATGTCGACGAGCCGCGTCAGGAAGTTGAAGCGCACGCCCCGAACGCCAGCCTTGTCCATCCACTTCAGCTCGGCGTCCGTCACGTCCTTGTTGACGAACGCAACGCCGGCAGCCCTGCCGTCAGCCGCCTCCAGCGCATCGACCAGCGCGCGATTGTCGGTCGAATGGCACGACGCCTGCACGATCACGTTCTTGTCGAAGCCGAGGAAATCGCGGCGCGCAAACAGCGTCTCCTTGGGCGCGTCGCACGGCGTGTACTTGCGCTCCGGCGCATACGGAAACACGTTGCCCGGCCCGAACACATGGCAGTGCGCATCCACCGCCCCCACCGGCGGCTTGTATTTCGGCTTCGACGGATTGGGATGAAACGGAATGTACGTGGGGTCCATGGGCGTGTCGCCTTTCGCTACGTCTGAATGCGCGTGGTTTCCCGCTGTTTACCGCCAACCCCTGCCGCTGGCCAGCCCTCGCGCTCGATGCTGCCTTGTAGGTTGGGTTAGCGATGCGGAGCGTCGGCGCTTGCGCCGGAGCGACCGGCCAAAAACCGCGTCGCGTAACCCAACAGCGGAGCCAGAACCGATGTTGGGTTTCAAGACCTTCAGCTATCGTCACTGTCAGTAGCTTTTGGACTTGTCTGGTTTTGATAGCACACGACTTGGCCGCTTCGGCGGGTTCGGATGATCATCGGCGGAAGCAGGGGACGCCGATGATGTCGAGAGAGGCGCGAGCCGTCAGGCGGCGCACCTCTTGGCTTTGCG
>CAMDPA010000148.1 GCA_945903565.1 Devosia equisanguinis
CTCCCGCTGTTCCCAGCGGCCGTAAACGTCCAGAAACTTCTCCATTCTCCGGTCCTCGTCACACTTGGCCCGGCTCATCCAATCCCCCCAATGCTGCGCATTGAGAGGATCACGGATTATCGGACATATCGTGTGCTACTGGAACCGGATAACTCGTGTGCTACCGACAGAAGCATTCACAGGGGGAAGCCAATAAGATCGCAATGTTGTAGCTTGGGTCCGCCCGATTTGATGCGACCGAGGCGAATGGAGAAAACCATGGCACGCAAGTTCCAGAACATTCTCGAAACCGTTGGCAACACGCCGGTCGTGCGAATTAATCGGCTCGCCCCGCCCGATGTGAACCTGTACGTCAAGATCGAGGCGTTCAACCCGCTCGGCTCCGTCAAGGATCGCCTGGCGCTCGGCGTGATCGAGGATGCCGAAAAACGCGGCGTGCTCAAACCGGGCCAGACCGTCGTCGAGGCGACCAGTGGCAATACCGGCATCGGGCTCGCCATGGTGTGTGCCCAGAAGGGCTATCCGCTCGTCATCACCATGACGGAGACCTTCAGCGTCGAGCGGCGCAAACTGATGCGATTCCTCGGCGCCAAGGTCGTGCTCACGCCGGCTGCCCAGCGCGGCATGGGGATGGTGACGAAGGCCGCAGAACTCGCAAAGACCCACGGCTGGTTCCTGACGCGCCAATTCGAGAACGAGGCCAATCCGGACATGCACTCGCGCACGACGGCACGCGAGATCATCGATGATTTCGCAGGCGAACGCCTCGACTATTGGGTGACGGGATACGGCACGGGGGGCACCCTCAAGGGTGTATCGCGCGTGCTGGCGAAGGAGAGGCCCGATACGAAGATCATCGTCTGTGAGCCCGCCGACGCCCAATTGCTGGCAAGCGGCGTCGCGCAGCCGAGACATCCGGATGGTTCGCCGGTGGCAGGCCATCCCACCTTCAAACCCCATCCGATGCAGGGCTGGACCCCGGACTTCATTCCCAAACTGACCGGCGACGCCGTCGACATGGGCAACATTGATCGCATCCTACCGGTCGCCAACGCCGACGCGATCCGCTGCAGCGAAGACCTGGCCAAGAAGGAAGGCATTTTCGTCGGTATCACGTCGGGCGCCACGTTTGCCGGCGCGTTGCAAGTCTGCAAGGAGGCAGCCAAGGGCGCGACAATCCTCTGCATGCTGCCTGACACCGGCGAGCGCTATCTCAGCACACCGCTTTTCGCCAACGTCGGCACCGATATGAACGACGAGGAACTGAGCATATCGCGCTCGACGCCAGGGTCTCAGCTCGGCGCGTGAAGGAACCTACCCCTTCCAGTCCTCCACAATCATCGCGGCAGCCTTCTCCGCGATCATCAACGTGGGAGCGGCGGTGTTGCCCGACGTGATCGTCGGCATGACCGAAGCGTCGGCGATCCGCAGTCCTTCCAAGCCATGAAGGCGCAACCGCGGACTGACGACCGCCATCGGATCACTCGCTGGGCCCATGCGGCACGTTCCGACCGGATGGAAGATCGTGGTTGCGATGTCGCCTGCCGCGCGCGCCAGCGACTCGGTGTCGTTGCCGATCTCGGGGCCGGGACGGAACTCCTGAGGCGCGTACTGCGCCAAAGCCGGATGGGTCACGATGTGCCGCGTCAGGCGCACGGCATCGGCGGCGACGCGACGGTCCTCCTCGGTCGCCAGATAGTTCGGCTGGATGACGGGATGGGCGGCGGGATCGGGCGACGCGATCGAGACGAAACCGCGCGAGGTCGGCCGCAAATTGCAGACGCTGGCCGTGAAGGCCGGGAACGGATCGAGCGGCTCTCCGAACTTCGGCAAGGTCAGCGGCTGGATATGGTATTGCAGGTTCGGCGTTTCGCGCGCCGGATCGGACCGTGCGAAGGTTCCAAGCTGGGACGGCGCCATCGTCATGGGGCCCGTGCGCCGCAGTGCATACTCGAGGCCAATCTTTGCCTTCTGGAACAGCGATTGCGAGCGTTCGTTCAACGTCTCCACGCCCGTCACCTTGTAAGCGCAGCGGATCTGCAGGTGATCCTGCAGGTTCTCGCCGACCCCATCGCGCGAATGCACCACGTTAAGCCCGAGCCGCCGCATCCGTTCGCCCGGGCCGATGCCCGATAGCTGCAGCACGTGCGGGCTGCCGATCGCGCCGGCGGCGAGAATCACCTCGCGCCGCGCGCCGAGCCGCAACTGGAACGCGCGCCGCTTCACGATCACGCCAGTGATGCGGTTGCCCTCGATAACGAGCCGCTCGACCACCGCCTGGGTGAGAACGCTGAGGTTCCGGCGCTCCATGGCCGGGCGCAGGAAGGCCTTGGACGTGTTCCAACGCACGCCGGAGCGCTGGTTGACCTGGAAGTAGCTGGAACCCTCGTTGTTACCGCCGTTGAAGTCGCGGATGCGGGGAATGCCCGCCTGCTCGGCGGCTTCCGCCCAGGCATCGAGGATGCGCCAGCGCACCCGCGGCCGCTCCACCCGCCACTCGCCACCACGGGCGTGGACGCCGCCGAAATCCTCCTCGGACATCGCCCACTGGTCTTCGTGGCGCAGGAAGTAAGGCATGACGTCGTCCCACGCCCAGCCCTCGCAACCCGACTGCCGCCACAGGTCGTAGTCGCGCGCCTGACCGCGCATGTAGATCATACCGTTGATCGACGAGCAGCCGCCGAGCACGCGACCGCGCGGATAATTGAGGCTGCGGCCGTTGAGGCCGGGCTCGGGCGCGGTCTGAAAGCACCAGTCGACGAGCGGATTGCCGAAGCAATAGAGGTAGCCGATGGGAATGTGGATCCAGCGCCAGTCGTCAGCGCCGCCCGCCTCGATCAGCAGCACCCGTACGTCGGGCTTTTCGGACAGCCGGTTGGCGAGTAGACATCCCGCCGTGCCGCCCCCGACAATGACATAGTCGTAGCTGTCGAGCTCGTCGCTCATGCCGCCCCCACCCTGCCAGAACACCGTTCACACGCCGACTCGCCGCCTATTTAGGCCACAGCCACACCGCAGGACAGGGCGACCTTCGGGCCAAGTCATGGCGAACGCTACCGACTAGACCAATGGCCGGCCAAGCATGACAAGGGGGCGGCCGTTCCACATCGCCTCGCCAACCTGGACAAAGCCGTTGCGGGTATAAAAGCCGACGTTCCGCATCCCCTGCCCCGTAACCACATGAACCCCCGGCGCCCCCAGCGCGGTTGCGTGGGCGCAGAACGCCTCCAACAGCCGCGAACCGACGCCGTGCGAACGGTAGTGCGCCGCGAGATTCACGTGGAGGTGCGCCGGGAACCGACGGGTATAGGGCGCGAGATCCTGGAAATACCCCAGGTCGGCTTGCCGGGGATCGGACGCAGGGTCATCAAGCGAACCGACGAGGTATCCGGCTAGTGCGTCATCCCGACCCAAGGCCAAAAAGGCTTCTTTGGGGTGGTGGATCAAGTAGTTGCCGAGCCAGCGCAGGCGAAACGCAGCGCGCGCGGCTTCATCCGGGAAGACCTTGGTCGCGCTAGCCCCGAAGAAAACGGAATCCAGATATGCAGTTATCGCATGCGACACTTTCTTCTCGCAGTAGCGAACAATCCTCGTATCATTCTGTAATTCCAAAATTTTTTCCACTTACATCTTAGGTTGCAGCTAGAATCATATTGCGGCGCCCATCTCCAGTTGTGACGACATTATGAATTCAGCAACCAGCTATGCGATATCGCCGTGCCGGACATGCGCCGGACCCACTAACAGCGCAGATGCGAAGGTGGCATATTGCATTGCAGAAGCGAGACACGGACGGCGCGGGCAACCCGAAGCAGACCGAAGCACTCGCCCCAATGAGGATATGATCATGAACACCAAGGCATACGATAGCGCCCTCGACTTCACGCCGGCCAAGTCGGCTGCTCCGCTTGCGAGCCGCATGACCACGATCGGCGACTGGTTCTCGTCCATCCGCGAAGGTATCGCGCTAGCGGGCGAGTACAAGGAACTGACCAGCCGTGGCATGCCGGCCGAGAAGGCTGCTCGCCAAGTGTTCGAGAAGATCGGCCACAACTAATATACACGCTGAAGCGTGAGTGTGGGTAACTCCTGGGCCGCGCCGCAGCAATGCAGGCGCGGCCCGTTAGTTTGGGCCACGACGCTGTCCCGGGTCTGTGAGCTTGCCGAGAAACGACCAGAGATGGTCGTAGAGCCCGTCGCGCACCAGCGTATTGTGATCCCCATCGACCATGCGGACGAACGTTTTGGGCTCGTTCGCAAGACCAAACAGCCGCTCGCTATGCACGGGCGGTATGACAGCATCCCGGTTGCCATGCACGATCAGCAGCGGCATGCGCACCTGTGCGATCCGGTCGCGCGAGCGGAACTGATCGAGCATCAGCAGACCTACCGGCAACCACGGCATTCGTTCGGTGGCGACATCGACCGCCGCGGTGAAGGGCGCCTCCAGCACAAGCGCATGTGCCTCGACGCCTGCCGCCAGGTGGACCGCGACGCCGCTGCCGAGCGAGTGGCCGTGCAGGACGATGTCCTGCTTGGCATGCCGCTCGACGAGCCAGTCGTAGGCGGCGCGGGCATCGAGATTGATCCCGGCTTCGGTCGGTGATCCCTTCGACCCGGGATATCCACGGTAGGACAGCGCGAGAATGCCATGGCCGGCCTCGCGGATCCGGCGCCAGCGTCCCGTCTGGATCACGAGTTGGCCACCTTGGCCGTGGAAGAACAGCATTACCTTGCGGCCGGGCGCGGGCGGCACGTACCACGCCGCGATTTGCACGCCATCGCTGGCGGTCAGTGAGACGCGCTGGCTGTCCGGCACCGCCAACCCGCTCGCGGCGGCAAGGCGCCCGTCGTCACCCGTGTTGAACAAATACTGGCGCTGCTGGAAGGCGAAAACCGCAGTGACCGCCACGTAAAAAAGTGCGGCGATGACCACGAGTCGCTTCATCATTCGCGCTGGCTCGAACCCGCGCATGATCGCGTCAATGCCCCAAGCTCTTCGCAATCTCTTCGGTCATCTTCTTGGCGTCGCCGAGCAGCATCATCGTATTGTCGCGGTAGAAGAGCGTGTTGTCGATGCCGGCATAACCCGACGCCAAACTGCGCTTATTGAACATCACGGTACCGGCTTTCCAGACCTCCAGAACCGGCATGCCGTAGATCGGCGACTGCGGATCTTCCTTGGCGGCCGGGTTGGTCACGTCGTTGGCGCCGATCACGTAGACGATGTCGGCCTGGGAGAACTCGTTGTTGATGTCCTCTAGCTCGAACACTTCGTCGTAAGGCACGTTCGCCTCGGCCAGCAGCACGTTCATGTGGCCAGGCATGCGCCCCGCGACCGGATGGATCGCATACTTCACCTCGACGCCGGCCTTCTTGAGGTTGTCGGCCATTTCGCGCAACGCATGCTGGGCCTGCGCCACCGCCATGCCATAGCCCGGCACGATGATCACCTTGCCGGCGTTCTTCATCTGATAGGCGGCATCCTCAGCAGAGCCGAGCTTGACCGGTCGCTGCTCGGCCGCCCCACCTGCTGGGCCTGCGACTTCGCCACCGAACCCGCCCGCGATCACCGACAGGAACGCGCGGTTCATGCCCTTGCACATGATGTAGGACAGGATCGCGCCGGACGAGCCGACCAGCGCACCCGTGATGATCAGCGCGATGTTGCCCAGCGTGAAGCCGATGCCGGCCGCCGCCCAACCCGAGTAGGAGTTCAACATCGACACGACGACCGGCATATCCGCACCGCCGATCGGGACGATGATCAGCGCGCCGAACACCAGCGCCAGCACTGTGATCGCCCAGAACATCCAATGCGATCCGCCGGACAGGCAGAATTCATAGACGAGATAAACGATTGCTGCCGCCAGCGCGAGATTGATGAAATGGCGGCCCGGCAGCATGATCGGCTTGCCCGACATACGCCCTGAAAGCTTGGCGAATGCGATCACCGAGCCGGTAAACGTGATCGCACCGATGGCAGCACCAATCGACATCTCGAGCAGCGGCACGAAGCCGATGCGCCCGCCCGCGCCCGCGATGCCGAACGCATCAGGCGCATAAAGTGCGCCCGCGGCGACGAATACGGCAGCCAGGCCGACCAGCGAGTGAAACGCCGCCACCAGCTCCGGCATCATCGTCATCGGAATATTGCGCGCGGTGTAGGCGCCGATGCCGCCGCCGATGGCTATCGCAGAGATGATCAGCACCCATGTCGTCGTATCGTCCGGCGCGCCAAGCAGCCCCAGCGTCGTGACAACGGCAATCGCCATGCCGATCATGCCGTACAGGTTGCCCTGCCGCGAGGTCGCCGGGCTCGACAGCCCACGCAGCGCCTGAATGAACAGCACGCCGGCAGCGAGATAAAGCAGGGCGACGACGTTTGCGGACATGTGGAGCCTTCTTCGTAGGTCGGATCAAGCGCGAGCGCGACCCGACGTTTCCTAGTGTACCGTGATTTGTCGGGACGCGGCTGGCACTTGGCCAGACCTACGACGGCTAGTCCTGCAGCATCAGGCAATGGTTTGAATGGGTCGTGGTCGACACTTGTGAAATTACCAGCTTCGCAGCCTTGCCTTCCATGGCGAAACCACAGAACCCGACGTTTTTGTTGCCGTCCGAGACCCTGGCCAAAGGCACAATGTAGCCAATCCCCGGACGAGGCTCGGCAAAGTACCCAGCACTCCTGCCCTGGGCGTGACAAGAGTAGGCCAAGTGAGGGGCAGGTGGACCGCTCACCTTACTGTTGAAGGGCCAAGTCGCTGCTTCCAGTTTTTGCCGGCACTCGGCAAAGTGTTTCTCTGTGACCAACGGCTGGACTTGCTTCATTCCCGCGATCACACCTGCGCGGACGTTATCGCGCTGGGCCTTGTTGTGGGCATTGACTTCTGCGAGCCGTTCCTTTGATGCACAGCCGGCAAGTCCGACGACCAGCAGCAGCGCGATACATACCCTCTTCACATCAGTCCTCCCCTTGAACCGACGGCTCGCTGCATGCCGAACATCCCCGGAGTGAACGGACGCGACGAACCACTTACCGTCACTTCTTCGCAGGCGTATCTTTCTTCTTGTACATGGCCAGCATGCGGCTCGTGACCATGAAGCCGCCGAAGATGTTGATCGAGGCCATGACGAGCGCGAGGAAGCCGAACAGCTTCGCGAGAATGCTGCCGTCTTTCATGAACGACACGCCAACCGCCAGCAGCGCGCCGACGACGATCACCGACGAGATCGCATTGGTGACGGACATCAGCGGCGTATGCAGCGCGGGCGTGACGCTCCACACCACGTAGTAGCCGACGAAGATCGCGATCACGAACACCATCACCTGGTAGATGGCGGGATCGACCGCACCGCCGACACCGCCTGCGGCCTGCGCGAGCGTGGGCGCCAAGGCGGCAAGCAAGAATGCTGCGGGAACCATAAAGTAACGCGCCATCTCAAGCCCCCTGTTTCTGCAAACTTGCGTGGACGACTTTGCCGTCCCTGGTCACGAGCGTGCCTTTGACGGTCTCGTCGTCCCAGTTGATCTTGAGCGACTTGTCCTTTTTGTCGAACATCGGTTCGATGAAGGCGAGCAGGTTCTTGGCATAAAGGCTCGACGCGTTGACCGGCACCGTGCCCGCGAGATTGAGCGGGCCCCAGATGCGCACGCCGTTGTGATCGACGACCTTGTCCGCTTGCGTCAGCTCGCAGTTCCCGCCGCGCTCCGCCGCCAGATCGACGATCACGGCGCCCGGCTTCATGCTGTCGACCATCGCGCGTGTGATGAGACGCGGCGCGGGGCGACCGGGGATCAGCGCCGTCGTGATCACGATGTCCTGCGTCTTGAGGTGGCTTGCGACCAGCTCGGCCTGCTTGGCCTGGTACTCCGGCGACATCGGCTTGGCGTATCCTGCCGCTGTCTGCGCCTGCTTGAACTCCTCGTCCTCGACCGCGATGAACTTCGCGCCGAGCGAGGCGACTTGTTCCTTGGTCGCGGGCCGCACATCGGTCGCCGTGACGATCGCGCCCATGCGCCGCGCGGTGGCGATCGCCTGCAGACCGGCGACACCGACGCCCATGATAAAGGCCCTTGCCGCTGGCACGGTGCCGGCCGCCGTCATCATCATCGGCATTGCCTGATCGAACATCGAGGCGGCATCGACCACGGCCTTGTAGCCGGCAAGGTTCGCCTGGCTCGACAGCACGTCCATCGACTGCGCGCGGGTGATGCGCGGCATGAACTCCATCGCGAAGGTGCTGGCGCCGGTTGCAGCCAATGCCTCGATGCCCGCGCGATCCGAATACGGATCGAGCATTGCCATGACCATGGCGCCCGACATGAGAGACTTGACGTCGGCGACGGACGGCCGGCGTACCCGCAGCAAAATGTCGGCGCCGGCCAAGGCTTCCGAAGCCGCGCCGGCTATGGTCGCGCCAGCATCACGATATTGCGCGTCGGAAAAACGGGACCGCAGGCCAGCACCCGCTGCGACCTTCACGGCACAGCCCAGCGCGATCAGTTTCTTTACGGTCTCGGGCGAGACGGCGACCCGTGGTTCGGATGCATCCTCCCCCGTCACGGCAATCGTAACCATCGTCGCTCCCCGATCTGAAACCTATGGATCCGCCTACCGGTGGCCGCACGAAGCCACGTGCTCCCCATTCCCGCCAGGCGAACCGGGCGGACATAACGGCCGAACGTGGCGAGACGTCAGGTGAGGAAAACGGCCATCCAGATCAGCAGCAGAACCAGCAAAACGATGCCGATCTGCGTGCCCTTGATGAACCCGGCATACGTGGCTTTGTGCTGGGCATAGTCCATGTCCTTATGCCCACCGCTGGTATCGACGCTCATGATGATCCCCGAATCGGCTGAAGTTGCCGCGATAATCCAGCCGTGGGTGGTAGCCGATGCTGGCTGCCCGTTCAAGGCGGTGGATTGGCGCGTTGGGCGGAATCTATGCCGTTGGTAGGCGCTTGGCGGGCAGCGGCGAGCAGCTCCGGCCGGTACTCGAAGTGCATCGTGTCGTAGTGGCTCCACTTGCCGCCCCAGATGAACCCGTGCCGTTCGAACACGTGGACGATCTCCCAGGGGACCTCGTTGCGCCAGCGCCTTACACCGCCGGCCTCCGGCTTCGTCCACTGCCAGTAATGCGCGCGCTTCAACGCGATATCGATGGCGATGCCATAGCCGTGCGCGCTCAGCCGCTTGGTTTCCGCGATCGGGCGGCAATTGTAGGAGCCGGCGGATGGATGCAGAAATTCCAGGAACTTCGCGGGCAGTTTATCGAGTTCTTCCGAGACCTTACGCAACTGTTCAGCGGCTCCGTTGGCGGGATGGAACATGATCCGCGTGCCCGCCTTGGTCGGCAGCCAAACGACCGGCACCAGCGCCTTCTGGATGTTGGCGGCGAGGCAATTGCCGTACATCTTGTCGAACAGCGGGGTGTAGCGAACGCGGCCCGGATCGAAGTCCGTGGGCGGCGGCACGCCGGTCTCGCCGACCGGATAAGGCATCGAGAACATGTCCTCGATATCGGGATCGGCGAGCTTCTACTCGAGCAACTTCGCCCCCTTGCCGTCGTCGAGCGGCATCCGCGTGCCGTCCTTCCAAACGAGGGTGGCATCTTCGATGCGATCGAGGAAATCAGGGTAGGCAGCGATGAGTGCTGCACCTGCCGCTCGGATGGCGCCTTGAGCGAGGGCGATCGTAGGCTGGGTCAAGCGCAGCGCGACCCAGCACAACACGAACGCCGCTCCCGTAGGTTGGGTCAAGCACCGCGCGACCCAACATTTCCCGGCACCGCGTGCAGTGTTGGGTCGCGTGGCGCTCCGCACCACTTGACCCAACCTACGAGCACGCATCAAAACTTCCCCATCGCCGTGCGCACATCCGCTGCGTCGACTTCCAGCCGCACGGCCTTCACGAACATTGCATTGGCGTAGTAGGAGGTCGCGCAATAGCAGATCTCGACGATCTCCTGCGCCGTCATGTGCTTCGACGCCTCGGCGAAGGTCGCATCGGTGACGTTGCCGCGGTCGCACAGCTCGTCGACGAACGCGAGCAGCGCTTGTTCCTTGGGCTGGAACAGCGCCTTCTGCTTCTTCCAGTCGCCCCGTACCGCGTCCACCTGCTGGGCGGAATAGCCGGCCTGGGCAATCATCGGCAGGTGATGGTGCAGTTCGTAGGCGCAGTCCATGATCGAGGCGACACGCACGATCACCAGTTCGAGCAACTTGCGGCCGAGCTTGGTCTCGTTACGCAGCGCCCAGGTGAACTCACCCTTGGCCTTGGACAGGATCGGCGCGTGGCCCTGAGCCAGGTGCAGGTTGATCGGCTCCGCTCCGCGCGCGCGCTGCTGGGCGAACCGCTCCTCCATGATCGGATCGACCTTCTCCGGCAGCGGCGGCAGCCGGGATACCTTGCGGGTGTGGGAGAGAGGCTTCGTTTCGGCCATGGGTGTTCCTCCTGCAGGTGTTGAGTTCAGTCGCTCGCGAGGAATTCGCGACACGAGAAGGGCTTCCCGGTGTGACCCCGCCCCCCTTCTTCTCAGGCGTAAAAAAGGGCGGGTCTGGGAGGGTCTCCCTCCCAGCAGGGTCTGGGACTGGTCCCAGTCGCGTAGCGAATTCGGCCAGAACGACCAATTCCACCGGCCAGTGTGACGATGGTCCCCGATCCGCGCAAGCCCACTCACCCCTTCTTGGCCGCCCGGCATTCTGCCAGCCCAGCGCGGGCCAACTCGTCGGCGCGCTCGTTCTCGGGATGGCCGGCGTGGCCCTTGACCCACTTCCATTCGATCTTGTGGCGCAGCCTCGCAGTGTCGAGCTGCTGCCACAGCTCCGCATTCTTGACGGGCTTCTTGTCGGCGGTTTTCCAGCCGTTGCGCTTCCATCCGTAGATCCAGCTGGTAATCCCGTTCTTGACGTATTGACTGTCGGTGAACAGCTCCACGACCGACGAGCTCTTCAACGCCTCCAGCGCTGAAATCACGCCCATCAACTCCATGCGGTTGTTGGTGGTATGGGCCTCGCCGCCCTTCAATTCCTTCTCGTGATCGCCGAAGGAGAGGATCGCGCCGAAGCCGCCCGGCCCCGGATTCCCCGAGCAGGCGCCATCGGTGTGGATGATGACGTGCGGGCTCGTCACGCGATCAGCTCGCCCGCCGCAACGCCGTAGTCGCGGATGCTCTTCGCGGCCTGATGGAACCGGAGCTTGCGGAAATATTCGAGCGGGCTTTTCGGCTTCACCATTGCCCCCGGCGGCACGTCGAGCCAATCGACCAAGCGCGTGAGGAGAAAACGCAGGGCCGCGCCGCGGCACAAGAGCGGCATCGCCTCGAGCTCGGCGTCCGA
>CAMDPA010000149.1 GCA_945903565.1 Devosia equisanguinis
ACCTATGAGAAAGGCATCAAGGTCAGCAAAGCCGAGTTGGCGGCGGTCAAGCTTGTCGGCGATGACTTCCATCCCGAATGGAACTATACAATCAGCCCACGCAGACCGGGGAACTCGTAGCGGTTATTCTGCGATCTGTCCTTAGCTGCACCGCCGTCCGTCACGACAGAATTGGAGACCGGCATGACAGTTCGCGTATTCAGCGCCATCCGCGCCGCGGTCGCCGTGCTGCTCCTCGCAGGGGGCGCACACTATGTGTTGCCGGCAGCGGGCCAGGCTGTTGCGCCGGCAGCGGGGCAGGGGCATCCGGCGGTGGCGGGCAACTGGCTCGACCACCAGGGTAAAGCCGCGGTAGAGGTCCGACCCTGCGGCGGCGAAATGTGCGGCGCGATCATGTGGCTCAAGGACCCGCTCGACCCCAAAGGTAAGCCGTGGAGAGATATTCTCAATCCCGACACGCGCATGCGTGCGCGGCAGGTATGCGGGCTGCAAATCATTGGTGGCCTCAAGCCGGACAAGAACGGTGTGTGGACCGGTGGTTGGGTCTACGATCCGGAAGAGGGCAAGTCGTTCAACGTCGAGATTTCTCTGAAAGACGCCAACACGCTGACGGTGTTCGGTTTTGCGGGCGTTCGCCTGCTCAGCGAGACGATGCTGTGGAAGCGTCTGCCGGCCGATCAGCCGCGCTGCAAGGGTTGATCGGGGGATGGGCTCACCTCATATTGTTGCAGGTGTGGCCGGTGACTGGAGGCGTGCCTGCGACATGCTGCATGGGTCCAGGTTGCGAAGTCATTAGGCATTCGCGCAGGACCGCATTAGCCTGAACGCCATGACGGACCAGACGAGCGAGCTGACCAAACTCAACGATCGTTCCCGCGACATCTTCCGGCGGATCGTGGAGAGCTACCTCACCACCGGCGAGCCGGTGGGATCGCGGAATCTTGCGCGCGTGCTCCCCACAACGCTGTCACCGGCGTCGATCCGCAACGTGATGTCGGATCTGGAGCACCTCGGGCTCATCTTCGCGCCACATACCTCGGCGGGGCGAATGCCGACTCAGCTCGGCCTGCGGCTGTTCGTCGACGGCCTGCTCGAGGTCGGCGTGCTGTCGCCCGACGAGCGGCGTGACATCGAGGCGCAGATCAAGGTGCGCCAGACGACGACCGTGGATCACGTGCTGTCGGAGGCCGGCGAGATGATCTCCGGCCTGTCGCATTGTGCCGGTGTCGTGCTGGCCGAGAAGCTGGTGAGCCGGCTGAAGCACATCGAGTTCGTGCCGCTGGAGCCGGGACAGGCGCTGGTGGTGCTGGTCGGCGAAGACAACAGCGTCGAGAACCGGGTGATCAGTATCCCGCCGGGACTGCCACCTTCTTCGCTGACGGAGGCGGCCAATTATCTTAACTCGCATATCCGCGGGCTCAGCATCGCGGAGGCGCGCGTGCGTATCGAGCAAGCCCTCAACAGCGCCCGGGCCGAACTCGACGAACTCACGCGCAAGGTCGTGCAGGCAGGCCTTGCGGAATGGTCGGGCTCGCTCGGCGATCGCAAGAGCCTGATCGTTCGCGGCCAGTCGAACCTGCTCAAGGACGTCAAGGCCTCGGAGGATATCGAGCGGATCCGCCATCTGTTCGACGACCTGGAAACCAAGCGCGACCTGATCCAGCTGCTCGGGCTGTCGGAGCGGGCGGATGGCGTGCGCATCTTCATCGGCTCGGAGAACAAGCTGTTCTCGCTGTCGGGCTCCTCGCTGGTGGTGGCGCCGTTCCAGGACAAGGAGCGCAAGATCGTCGGCGTACTCGGCGTGATTGGCCCGACGCGGCTCAACTATGCCCGAATCATCCCGATGGTGGACTACACCGCGCGTCTCGTCGGCCGACTGCTGACTTGATTTTTGCGCCTTGCCGGACGATACCGGGCCCACCTTCTTCGCGGTGCGGAAAGCTATGCTGCGCCGCCTAATTTCACAAAGACCGGAACGACATGAGCGAGAGCGAAAAACCAAAGGATGCCCCGGCTGGAGCGGCTGCCGCAGCCGCAGCGGCCGCCGCCACTGGTCCAGGAGCCGCTGGCGACAGCGCCGCGTCTGGACCAGACGAGTCTTTTCCAGGTGCGCAGACGGCAGAGGGCATGGCGATGTCGGCCGCCCTGCTCGAAGCCCGCGTTAAGGAACTCGAAAGCCAGCAGGCCGACCTCACGGATCGGTTGCTGCGTGCGCACGCGGAGATGGACAATCTGCGCAAGCGAACCGAGCGCGAGAAGTCCGACAGCGCGAAGTACGCGATCACGAAGTTCGCGCATGACATCGTCGGCATCAGCGACAACTTCCAGCGCGCGGTTGCCGCCGTCCCCAACGGTGCGCGCGAGCAGGAAGGCACGCTCAAGAGCCTGATCGAAGGCGTCGAGATGACCGAGCGCGCATTCCTGCAGGTGCTGGAGCGGCACGGCGTGAAGCCGGTCAATCCGATCGGCGAGACGTTCGATCCCAATCGCCATCAGGCTGTGATGGAGCAGGAGACGACGGAAGTTCCGGCGGGAACGGTCATCCGGGTGTTCCAATCAGGCTACATTATCGAGGATCGGGTTCTGCGGCCGGCCATGGTCGTCGTCGCGCGCGGTGGCGCCAAGCCGGGCAGGCCCGACGCGCCAGCTGCGGGGGATGCGCCGAACGGGACCGACGCGTAACGCGAGAGGGGCGGATTGACATGAGGGGGGTGTTGGTCAGCGCAGGTGTGGGCGTTGGCCTTCTCGCGATGTCGCCGACGCCATCGCGTGGCGTCGACTTGCACAAGAGCCTGCTGACGGCCATCGAGCTCAAAAAGTGTGAGCAGATCCGCAAGCATAAGGACGGCGGCGCGTGGCGCTGCCTCGGCATGCGCGGATACCCTGTCTACTTTGCCGAAGGCGATCTGCGGCAGATGATGGCATTCGGTCCATCACCCGAGAAGCGCAGGTCCGCGACCCAGACGCTGGGTGCGTTCAATACAATCTTTGACGGCAAGCGCCGCCCGACCATCGAATGGCGGGTGGAGCAGCTGCTCAACGGACGTATCGTTCCGTTCGCGACGATCGTGCGCTTCCACACCTCACTGGAAGGCGTGAAGGGAGAGGTGCTGGTCATCACCAAGGTCGACGCTGCGCAGTCGTGTCATGTTGCGGTGATCGATGCGCAGGCGAACCCGGATGCGATGGCGATGGCCCGGACCTGGGCGATCGCGGAGGCCCGCAAGCGCACGTGTCCCGATACGCCCGAGGTACTCGGAGCCAAGGGCAAGAGCCCGATGTGATTCACACTTGGACGTAGGTCGGGCTGAGGCGGGCGCTTCAGCCGGTCGAAGTCCGACGTGTGTCGGGCGCGGAAATGTCGGGCTTCGCGCTAAGAGCGCTCAGCACCGACCTACGAGTTCAATTCCACTCGTAGGCGATCTTCTTGAGCTTGGCCCCGCCGATCAGCTCGGTCGTCTCCGCGAGCGGGCGGCCGCCACGGCGCCAGTAGAAATCGAGGGCGCTCGGGTTGTCGGCGAGCGACCACACGATCAAGCCGGCGTGGCCGCGCATTTCGAGCATGTGACGGCAGCTCTCGAACAGGTGCTCGCCCAGCCCGACGCCCTGATAGGTCGGCGACAGATAGATCTCGTAGATCTCGCCCTCGGCCTTGCCGACCCGGCCGCGCGTGCGCGACAGCCCGATCGTTGCATATCCGGCGACTTGGCGTGCCACGCTGAGGACCAGTAGGCTTTCGCGGGAACGGATCGTGGTGGCCCACCACTTCGGACCGCGCCTGGCAATCATGCCTTCGAGATGCTGATGGGGAATGATGCCCCCATAGGCGAGCCGCCAGCTATCCCGAAAGATTTCGGCCAGCACTTTTGCATCGGTTGGACGGCCGCGACGCACGACGATATGTGAACTCGAACCCAGCATGCACGCATCCTAGCGCGGCATTTCCGGTTGCGCAGCAAAAACCTAAGAAATGGTGACGATCCGTGTGCGCCTGAAAATGCTTGCGCAGACAAGGCACGGAATCGGAACAGAAAAAATAACGGCCGGCACGCCTAAACGTACCGGCCGCTGAAAGGCCCAGAAGTCGTCCGAAACCGGACTTAGCGCTTGGTCTGGTCGAACGAGCGCGTGGCGGCGGCGTTCATGCTCTCCATGGCCTGCCGTGCAACCTTGGCCGACAGCTCGAACAGCTCCTTGGTCTGAGCGCCGGCCATCGCGAACTGCTGCTGCATGAAATCGGCCTGCAAACGTGCAGCTTCCGGCAGCGAACGGGCGCGGGCGATCGCCTGTGCCGCATCGAACACCGCTTCGGTGTTGGCGGTCGTGTTGTGCAGGACCTTCTCGCCGATCGCCTTGGCGCCGGCCTGAGCGGCAAGCACCACGTCTTCGACGACCTTGGCGTTATCCTTGGCAACGCCCTGCAGCTTCTGCATGGCCTCGCGAGTCTTGGCGACGCCCTCCTCCGCCATAGCCTGGACATTCTCCGGAATGCGGGCGTCCTGGGCTGCCCGGAACATGTCCTGGGCCTGGCGGGTAAACTGCTCGTTCATTTGATCGCTCCTGGGGGTTGCCGTCGTGGTGAATGCTTCGCCAGTGTGTGTTTTCGAGGCCGCGCGCGCGGCGGACGCGGCGGACGCAACCGGCTTGGCGACAAGCTTCTGCGTGACCCGCGCCGGTGCGGACTTGGCTTTGGATTTCGTCTTGGTAGCTGCCATGTTCGATCCGCGGCGCATGGCCGTCCTGCGCTAATCGAGCCCATCCGAAGTATCGTTATTCTACATAGCGCAAGTTATTGTGCGCCGCAACATAAATGTGCGTCACAATGCCTTTCTAGGTTGTCGCAGGGGGAGAATTCGACCTCGACTAAAGTTGAAAGACAAATCACAACATAATGTTTTTGCTTAATTATTTAAAATACTACCTGCTTTCGCAGTTGCACACTTAGGGCGCCAGCCGGTCAAACAACTTCCGATAGGCCGTGGCGGAAATGTCGAACTTCACGTCGGTCGCGCGCAATGGCCGCGCCAGGGCCAGCCCTTCCAGCGTCCGGCACCGCGACAGGGCGACATAGGTTTGCCCGTGCGCAAACGTCCCTCGTCCCAGGTCGATGTAGACTTTGTCGAGGGTCAGCCCCTGGCTCTTGTGGATGGTCAGCGCCCAGGCAAGCCGCAACGGGAACTGCTTGAACGAGCCCGCCACCGTCTCGACGATCTTGTCTTCCGCCTGGTCGAAGGCATAACGGCGGCTCTCCCACGATGCCGGCTCGACCTCGTGTTCCTTGCCGCCGATCTCGATGAACACGCGCTTCTCCGTCAGCCGCGAAACGCGTGCCACGGAGCCATTGACCCAGCGCTTGTCAGGATCGTTGCGCAGCAGGATCACCTTGGCGCCTGGCTTCAGCACTAGCGTCTGGTCGGTCGGATGGGCGCCCGCGGAAAACTCGCCGGTGATGCCCGCCTCGAACGCCTGCGGGGTGCCCGGCGTCGCATCGAGGTAGGCTAGGTTGATGCGGCTGGCGGCGGCGTTCGTGGGGGTCAGGATGACGTAGGGATCGCCCTCTTGCAGCGTGCGCACCGGGTTGACCTGCGCATTCAGCACCTCGATGTCGGCCTCGGTGGGCTCACCCTCGCGGACATTGTTGAGGATCGTCAACAGACGCTCGTCGCTCTGCCGGAAGACCTGATCGAGCTCCAACAGCGTCGTGCCGGCGCCATCGCGCAAGGCCGAGTGAGCGAAGAAGAACGGCCCGCCATGCACCTCGTCGAGATGCTGGGCAACCTCGTTTTCCTGCACCACCGGCGGCAACTGATGCATGTCGCCGAACAGGATCATACGGACGCCGCCGAACGGCTCGCGCGGGCGGCCACGGTTGACGCGGAGCGACTGGTCGATGGCCCACATCAGGTCGGAGCGGACCATCGAAACTTCGTCGACGATCACGTATTTCAGGCGCCGCATCACCCGGCCGTTGCGGCTGCGCTTGATGTCGTCGGCCCGGATCAGGCGCGGCGGAAGCCCGAAAAACGAGTGGATCGTCTGGCCGCCGACGTTGACCGCGGCAAGCCCCGTTGGGGCAACGATAACGCCTTCCTCGCCGATTTCGGCGGCCAGGCACCGCAGTAGCGTCGATTTGCCGGTGCCGGCCTTGCCGGTGATGAACAGGTTGCCGGAACCGCTGCGAATTTGCTCGAGCGCTGCGCCGTACTCGCGCGTCGGCGTGACACCGGCGGGCCAATTGCCGGCGACAACGGTCGAATTCACGAGGTCTGTGGACGGGCTCAATCGGCTTATCCGCGCGAGGGCGAGCGACGGCGACGATCGCCACCGACTCGACTGCGCGATAGGAGATGTTTCGGCGGTTGGCGTCAACCCAGCCGATCAACCCACTCCGTTCAACGCTGCTTGATCAGCATCGCTCTGAAATGTCGGGCTTCGCGCAAAGGGCGCTCAGCACCGACCTACGAGCGGATGGCCTTATCATCAGCCCAGGCCGATCGCGGCACGAAGCGGACGCAAGTGCTCCTCGCTGGTCCCGGTCGGCAGCACGATTGTCCGGGAACGCAGTACGAGTTCGGCGATCGGCGTCGGTTGGCCGTCCTGGTCGTAGCCATTGCGGACCTTGAGCGCGTTGATCTCCTGGAACGGTACGATCTGGGAGGTCATCGAAAGCAGGCTGGCCCAGACGATCTCGACCGAGCGCGAGCCGCGATCGATCACAATCCGGTTGATCTTTCCTGGGAAGTGGACCGTGTAGATGAACAGTCCGGTGCACACGAACAGCATGAATATAAGGAACAGCCAGATCGGATATTCCAGATGCTCCAAGGCCTCTGGTTCAAAATATCGGGCGGCGACGAACGGCACCATCAGGCCGAGCAGAAGTGGCGAGAGCAGTTGGAAATCGAAGATGCGACGAGATTTGTCCTCATCGTCGGGGGCCAAAGTCAGCACCAACCGGTCGCCATCCTTCACGAGCTGTGACACGAGACCCCAATCCTACAGCATGCGTCCAGGCGCTGAAGGTACGCGGATAACCTTAAGAAATCGCAACGATCGGGGAATTGATGCGATATTGGCAGTTGCTCAATGCGTGCTGCGCAGGGCAATGGCCAGCGCAGTGCATGGAACGGTGGGCCTGCACGTGTCCGTTAAGATGGGGCGGTCTAGCCTTTTTCATCGCAGTGTCCCGACGAAAAAGCATCAACCCAACAAATCCAGCTTCCCGCCGACCGGAATATTCGGCGCGGTCTTGTTGGTCGTGATCACCAATTCCGGCCCGTTCTTGCCGGCCTTCCACTGGCCCGCGACCAGCGGCGTCTTGGTCACGTTCTTGACCGGGCCCTTGCCCCACGCCACCGGGCCGACGATCGTCTGCGCGTTGGTGGCCACGATAGCATCGAGGATCGCCTTCGGCTCCAGCGCCTTCGAGCGCTTCAGCACGTCGATCGCGACCTCGAACAGCGCGTGCTTGAAGCCGATCGGCTGCGTCCACGGACGCTTGGTCGACGCAGTGTATGCGTCGCACAGCGACTTCGCGCTGTCGCCCGTCAGGCTCGATTTGTAGGGATGGCTCGGCGACCACCACACTTCCGTCGTCAGCCCGTTGCCGCGTGCGCCCAGCGAGCCGACGGTGGTCGGAAACAGCAGCGCCTTCGCCACCGTCACCACCTTGGGCTTGAAGCCCTGCTGCGCGGCCTGGCTCCAGAACGTCGCGAAATCCGGCGGGATGAACACGCCCGTCACGATCTCGACGTTGGCCTTCTTGAACGCATCGATTTGGGCCGTGAAGTCGTTCGATAGAAGCTGGAACGAGCTCGGTTGCACGAGTTTGTAGCCGGCCGCGGCCAGCGCCGGTGGGAAGCCGCGCTCCTTGTCGGCGAACGCGTTGCCGTCCGCATCGTTGGAGAACATGCCGCCGACGACCTTGTTGGTGGCGGCCTGATCCCACAGTGCCGTGAACGAGCCGAGCAGATCTTCCAGGCCCCAGAAGAAGTGATAGGTCCAGTTGAAGCCCTTCTTGGGGTCGCCTTTGCGGCCGAAGAAGTAGGGCTGCCACGGACAATCCGTCGTGATGCACGGGACCTCGTTGACCTCGGCCTGATCGGCGACCGGGTTCGTCGTGTCCGGCGTCGAGGCGCCGACGATCAGATCGACCTTGTCGCGCAGGATCAACTCGGCCGCGACTTCCGCCGCGCGCGACGCGTTCGACTGGCTGTCCTTGGAAACGATCTGCACGGGATAGGTGCGCCCGGCGACCTGAATACCCTTGGCGGTCAGCTTCTGGATACCGTCCAGCACGAACGGATCGGCCTCGCCGAACGCGGCAAGCGGCCCCGTGCGCGGCGACACGTGCCCGATCTTGATCACGCGGCTCTGCGCGTTGACCGGGATTACGCTGAGAATTGCCGGCGTTGCCAGCGCGGCGCCAAGGCCGGTCTTGACGATGGTGCGGCGGGATGGTGTGCGGCTGTTGCCGTCGAAGCGAGATGTCATGTGGCTCCTCCCCAGAAAGTTGCCAGCAGTCTATGGGAAGAGCGGCGGGGGTGAAAGGGCCATGCCGCCAAGGTATTCGTAAGGGCCTTGTTTATAGGGCTTCGTCTCCCCAAGTCCGCCTCAACAACTATGCTGGAGAGTGACCATGACCGATATCATCCCCCACAACGCTCTTGTGGTTGTGGCAGACGGCACTGGCGCTCGCTTCTTCCGTAATTCCGGTAAAGATCACAGCGTAAAACTGACGGCAGAGGGCGCGCTTCAACCCACCGATCTCGAGAGTGATGGGCCTTCCGGCAAGCGCCCGCCTGAATCAAGCCAGCAAGAGAACGACGAGGCCACTTTTGTGAAACAATTGGCCAAGGAACTCTATCGTCGTGCTCACCTGGGCGACTTTGCGGCCCTTGTCCTCATCGCCGACCCGCAGACCTTGGGCCAACTCCGTCCGGTTCTGCATAAGGAGGTTCAGAGCCGTTTGGTATCGGAGCATGCCAAAACGCTGACGAAGGCATCGATCACGGATATCCAGAAAGCGTTGAGTTAGCATCCTAACCTTCGCGAGCGTGTAGGTTGGGTTAGCAGTGCCGTGCACTGCGTAACCCAACGCGGGAGCCGCAACGCAAGTGTTGGTTCGTACGACGCTTTTGCGGGTCGCTCCGCCTCAAGCACCGACGCCCCGGACGGGGTATCCAAACCCACGCCATCATCCCATCCGCTTCACCAGCCGCCCCTTGGCGATATGCCCGATCTGATCGAGCGCGGTGGCGATCTCGGCCTCGGTGTCGTTGCCGATGCGGCGCTCCATCTCGGCGATAACGGTGTCGCGCGTCTGGTGCAGCGCGAGCGCCACGATCACCGGGAAGCCGTGCTTCTCCCGATAACGGCGGTTGATGCCGGACACGCGATCGAACTCGGCCTGAGACAGCGCGACAAACCCGAGCCGACCCTGCTCGCTCGTCGAGTCGGCGGTGAGCTGGCCGTCGAGCGCGAGCTTGCCGGCGAGTTCCGGGTGCGCCCGGACCAGCGCAAGCTGCTCCGCGCGGCCGAGCTTCATCATCGCGGTGTGCATCGCTTTGTGTAGCCCGTCGACGGTGTCGTGCCTAGCCGTCAGCCCCGCACGATGCACCGCCTCCGCGATTTCAGGCGTGTGCTCGAAGATGTCGCCGAACCGTTCCGCGAACAGCGCGCGATGCATCCGCGATGGCACATAGCCGCCCGTGGGCGGATGCGCCTTCACCCAGTGCCGGGCGATGTCGAGACGCGTCGCCACCCACACGTGATCGTAGCTCTCGATATAGTCGAGGAACCGCGCCACGGCCGCCGCGCGCCCCGGGCGACCGGCGAGGCGGCAATGCAGCCCGACCGACAGCATCTTCGGCGCACCCGCTTCCCCCTCCGCATAAAGCGTATCGAAGCTGTCCTTCAGGTACGCGAAGAACTGATCGCCCGAATTGAAACCTTGCGGCGTCGCAAAGCGCATGTCGTTGGCATCGAGCGTGTACGGCACGATCAGGTGCGGCCCTTGCGGACCATCGACCCAATAGGGCAATTCGTCGGCGTAGCTGTCCGCCGAATACAAGAAGCCCTGTTCCTTCATCACCACGTCGAGCGAGTGCACGGACGTCCGGCCCTGATAGAACCCCAACGGCCTCGCGCCCGCGACTTCCGTGTGAATGCGGATCGCTTCCTCGACGTGCGCGCGCTCCTGCGCCTCGGTGAAATCGCGGTAGTCGATCCACTTCAGGCCGTGTGACGCGATCTCCCATTTCGCCTCGTTCATCGCGGCGACGACATCGCGATTGCGGGCAAGCGCGCTTGCGATGGCGAACACGGTAACGGGCATCCCGCGCGCGGTGAACATCCGCCACAGCCGCCAGAAGCCCGCGCGCGAGCCGAACTCGTAGATCGACTCCATGCTCATGTGGCGCTGTCCCGGCCACGCCTGCGCGCCCACGATCTCCGACAGGAACGCCTCTGACGCGGGGTCGCCGTGCAGGATGTTGTTCTCCCCGCCCTCCTCGTAGTTGATCACGAACTGCACCGCGATCCGCGCCCCATCCGGCCAGCGCGGATCAGGCGGCGTGCGGCCGTAGCCGACGAGATCGCGGGGATAAGGGGTGGTTGGGTTTGTGGTCATGTTGGTCTCGTTTGGCCCCGTGCAACTATAGCTGCGAGTACCGTCGTATAGCTGCCACATCGATCTATACTCTCTCCCGTCATGGCCGCGAAGGCAGGCCAGCCACGGCACATTCGAACGAAAATCTCGCTCGACGCTGGACGCTCGTTCTCAATCGTTCTTCATCCCACTGGTGTCGTGGGCAGGGCTATCGCATATGAACCGTAGCCAGGTCGGGATGAGGCCCAAGCCCCGACATGCAGACCCGACAAGGAGCGGCAAACGTATCGCGGGGAATGTCGGGGCGCGCGAAAAGCTTGACCCCGCCTACAACTGCGCCGATTCGTAGGGCGGGTAAGCGATGCTTTTCGCGTCGCGCAACCCGCCGAGGTTTGCGCCGGCATGGGCGGGCTTCGCGCGAAAGGCTTGAACCGACCTGCGAAGTACGGTGAAGCCGCATCGGCGAGCTGCCGGTTCGCGAGCAGCGGGAGAAGCCCCGTAGGGCGCAATAGCGTTTTCGCGTATTGCGCCAGTCTGGGCGGTTACCCGACCGCCGTTTCGCGGGTGTCAGGAGCTTTTGGACTTGTCTGGTTTTGATAGCACACGACTTGGCCGCTTCGGCGGGTTCGGATGATCATCGGGGGAAGCAGGGGACGCCGATGATGTCGAGAGAGGCGCGAGCCGTCAGGCGGCGCACCTCTTGGCTTTGCGGCATGGCAGC
>CAMDPA010000150.1 GCA_945903565.1 Devosia equisanguinis
CGATCAGGCTGCTCATGGGCTCATGAATTGAATTGCCCTGCAGACCCTGCGGGTCTGACCCCATACGCGCGAACATCGACGTGAGGTGACCGAAACCTCTCCTCTGCGTCCCCGGACGAACGGTCCGACCGTGTTCGTGCGATCGGCGGAGGTGTCTTCACCGATGCCGTGAATCGCACGACAAAGCAAAAAGTCGGAACGTGAAGATCCGGGGTCTTCACCCCTCTCAGAAGGGTCAAGATCCCGGATAGCCTCGCTGCACTCGGCTTCCGGGAACGCAAACGTTTAGGGAAGCGGCTCAAAGTTAGCGCATATGGTCTGCCCCCTCTCGCAAAGGCAGGAGGCCTGCCTCCAAACGGTCCTGAGATGGGGTCAGACCCGCAGGGTCTGACCCCGATGGTCACCCTACTGGCCACCCACCGCGCAGACGACTACGATGCCGCATGAGCAGGCCGGTCGCATGGCCGCTGAAACGGCATTTCAATCGAACATGAGGACAGCATGGCGGACAAATCGGGCGAGTTGATCGGCATCGTCGGCGTGGGGCGGATGGGCTTGGCCATCGTCAAGCACCTCATCCGCCACGGCTACCGCGTGATCGCCAACGATATCGACGACAAGCGTCTTGCCGACGCGCAAGCCGCCGGCGCCACCATCGCCAAAACCGCCGCCGAAACCGGCAAAGCCGCGAATTTCGTGATCGTCGCCGTCGGCTACGACAACGAAGCCTCCGCCGTGATGCTTGAGAAGGGCGGCCTGCTCGAGACCATGGGTAAAGGCTCGATCATCGCGGTCTCCTCCACCTGCACGCCCGATCACGTCAAGATGCTCGCCGCGCGCGCGGCCGAAAAAGGCGTCGCCGTGCTCGACGCGCCGATCTGCCGTGGCGCACAAGCAGCCGACGACGGCACGATGCTCTGCCTCGTCGGCGGCACGGCGGCAGACTTCGAGCGCGGCAAGCCGATCTTCAGCGCCTACTGCGCCGACGTCGTACATCTCGGCGATATTGGCGCCGGCCAGCTCGGCAAGGCCATGAACAACTACCTACTTTGGGTCAACGGCTGCGCGCTGCTCGAAGCCGCCAAGATCAGCGAGGCCAACGGCATGGACCTCGTCAAGTTGCGCGACGCGCTGCTCATCAGTTCCGGTGCGTCGGACGCGCTGAAGAACTGGGAGAACGTCTCGTTCATGTGGGCGCTGAAGGACATGCAGATCGTGATGCGCATGGCCGATTCCGCTGGTCTTTCGTTGCCGATCGCCGGCGCAATCAAGGAGCTGGTCAAGGACGGCCGCCGCATCAAGACCACCAACCCGCCGGACTGGACGGGCCGCAACCGGAAAAAATAGCGCTGCGGCAGATCACTTCACGTCGAGAATGCGTTTCAAGCGCTCGACGGTCGCATCATCCGTATCCATCGTACGGGTCACGACATCGGTGAGCTTCTGCCAGCTCACCGGGCGCACATCGAGTTCGCGGGCCTTCGCCTCCTTCATCAGCTCGGGATCGTGCAACGCCTTGTGGAACGCCTCGCGCAGCGCTGCGATCCGCTCGGCCGGCACGCCGGGCGGAGCCAGCCACGACCGTCCGAGCATGGCGTTGTCGGAAATCAGCGCGAGCACAGCGCGGTCCTTGTCGTTCGCCGCCAACTCGGTAATGAGCGGCACGCTCGGCAAATCGGGCTCCCGCTCCGGCCCGATCACGGCGATATGCGCGACGAGGTTCTCCGTCAGCCAATTCGGACGCGTCGCCTTGATCGAGCCCCAGCTGCCGCTGCGCCCATGCGCCTCCCCGCGATCGACGGCGATGTCGATCGCGTTCAATCCGTTGTAGCCCGCCACGACCTTGAACTTCGTGCCGAGCACGGCGTTGACGACCACCGGCGTGATGTAGGTCTGCGAGCCGGGACCTCCCGCCGCGATCACACCTACCTTCTCGCGCGCATCGGCGATCGAGAGGATGCCGGAACTCTTCATCATGGTGATGGTCGAGTTGGTGACATCGGCGCCGGCGATGTAGGAGAACTTGCGCGGATCGTAGCGCCCGCCCGATGTGCCGAGCCGCGAGCTCATCGGCATTTCCGGCAACAGCGCGCCGATGTGCGTGCCGTCCTTTGGCGACACGTTGTAGAGAAAGTTCGCAGCCACGATGCCACCCGCGCCCGGCATACTGTTGACGACCAGCGACGGGTTACCCGGCATGTGCTTGCGGACGAAAGGCGCCAGAAGTTGCGTATAAATCGAATGGATCGCCCCCGGCCCGCCCGCGAGCACCACGGAAATCGTGCCGCCGCGATAGAAGTCGGCAACTGGATCGGCAGCAACACGCGGGCCGGTCGAGATCACCGCTAGCGCTGCGGACGCGGCAAGGAGGGTACGGCGAAGCATTGCGGCTTGTTCTCCGGTGGCGGTCATGGCGCAAAGACTACGCGAGCCGCATCGCGACGCAAGCGAAGGCTACATCGCCCGGCGGAATAGGCCCCTTTGGCCGTATGCCGCCGGCAGCGCGCGCTCGTCTCATTCCAATCGAGTGGAAAGCGCTCTAATCTTCCCGCCATGCAAAGCACCACCACATCCCGCCACGCCGAAACACCCGTATTGATCGTCGGCGGAGGTCCCGTCGGGCTCGGCCTTGCATGCGATCTCGGCTGGCGGGGCATCGCGTGTGTTCTCGTCGAGCAGACGGATGGCCGGATTTCCCATCCGCGCGCCAACGTCGAGAACGCGCGCACCATGGAGTTCTGCCGCCGCTGGGGCATCGCGGAAGAGATCCGCAAGGCAGCGACTCCGGCCGACTATCCCCACACCGCCATCTATGTCACCTCGATGCGCGGCCACGAGATCGCCCGCATCGAACGTCCCACACACGGCGGCAAGGCACCGACACCGACGAGCCCGGAGCGCACGCAGCGCTGCAACCAGCTCTGGTTCGATCCGATCCTTGTCGAACGTGCGCGCTCGTTTCCCTCCGTCACGCTGCGCCATCGGACACGGCTCGAGGGCTTCATCGAGACGACGGACGGCATCGTCGCCGATGTCACGAACCTCGAAACCGGCACGCACGAAACGATCGCCGCGCACTATCTCGTTGCCTGCTGCGGCGGCCGCAGCCCGGTCCGCAAATCTCTCGGCGTACCGCTCGAAGGCGAGCAGGCGCTTGGCTACCCCATCAATATCTTCTTCCGCACGCCCGAGCTGTGGACCCACCACGACAAAGGCAAGACCGCGATGAACTTCCTGATCGGGCCGGAGGGCCTGTGGGGCAACCTCACCGCACTCGATGGCCGCGATCTCTGGCGGCTGACGTTGCAGGGCACGACCACCTATCGCGATCCAGCATCCGTCGATGTCGCGGCGGAAATCGCGCGGGCCGTCGGCTGCGAGGTGCCGTTCGAGCTGATCTCGTGCCAGAGCTGGACACGCCGCGATACCGTTGCCGCTCGCTTCCGCTATGGCCGCGCGTTTCTCGCCGGCGATTGCGCACATCAACATTCGCCCGCCGGTGGATTCGGCCTCAACACCGGCATGGGCGACGCGTTCGATCTGGGTTGGAAACTGGAAGCGGCGCTGGCGGGATGGGCAGGACCTGCCTTGCTCGACAGCTACGAAATCGAACGCCGCCCTGTGGCCCAGCGAAACGTCGGGGAAGCCACCGCGAACTTCCGCCGCCAGTCGGTAGGCGACACCCGCTGCGTCCTCGACGACACGCAGGAGGCCAAGGCCCTGCGCGAGAAGCTGCGCGCCTATCTGATCGCTGAATCCACGCGCCAGTTCCTGTCCGACGGCATCGCGTTCGGCTATGTTTACGATGCCTCTCCCATCGTGTGCCCGGACGGCTCTGAGCCACCCGAAATCGTCGTCGAGCGCTATACGCCGACAACCTATCCCGGCGCCCGCGCACCGCACGCCTGGATCGAGCCCGGCCGCTCGACGATCGATCTGTTTGGGCGCGGTTTCGCACTCCTGCAGCTTGGCGCAACGCCTGTGGACGCAACGCCACTGCTGGCAGCCACCCGGGCGCGCGGCGTGCCGATTTCGGCAACTCACATTGAGAGCCCAGAAATCGCCGCACTGTACCAGCGCCGGCTCGTGCTGGTGCGGCCCGATGGCCACGTCGCCTGGCGCGGAGACGTCTTGCCCCCCGATCCCCTGGGCGTGATCGACCGGTTACGCGGCGCCGCCCCCGCCGAGTAAACACGCTATCAATTGGGAACCGGCCGCCTTGGTCCTATGATCCGTCAAGCCGGCGTGCGGCCATTCGGGAGGTCATCTTGCTGTCGAGAGAAGATAACGAGCGGCTGACCCGCGTTGGCCCGGGCACGCCGATGGGCGAGTTGATGCGGCGCTATTGGGTGCCGGCGGCTTACGCCAACACGGTCGAACAGCCCGGCGGCGCGCCCGTTCGCGTGCGGCTCATGTGCGAGAACCTCGTCTTGTTTCGCGACGGATCCGGCCGCCTCGGCTTGATCGACGAACGCTGTCCGCACCGTACGGCGTCGCTTTATTTCGGGCGTAACGAGAAGGACGGCCTGCGCTGCGTCTACCACGGCCTCAAGTTCGATGCGAACGGCCACTGCATCGACTTGCCCTGCCTGCCGCAGGCCAACAACGCGGAGCGCACCAACATCCAGCGCGAGCTCGCGGTCAAAGCCTATCCGGTGATCGAGCGCGGCGGCGTAGTGTGGGCCTACATGGGCCCGCTCGAGCACAAGCCGGAGTTCCCCGACCTCGAATGGACCCGCATTCCACCGGCGCATCGCTTCGCCACGCGCCACATCCAGGAATGCAACTGGCTGCAAGGCCTCGAAGGCGGTTTCGACGCGACGCACCTGACGTTCCTGCACGGCGGCGATGCCGAGCCGAGCCGCCGACTCGTGGCCACGATGTACGAGGTGATCGCGACCGATTTCGGCTTCGTCGTCGGCACCGGGCGCGATCCCGGAGCAGGCAAGGACATCATGTGGAACCTCAACGTCATGCTGATGCCGTTCCACAAGATCATCTCGTCGATCCCCGCCGCTGCCCACGTGTGGGCGCCGATCGACGACGAAAACACGATGCTCTACAGCGTCGACTTTATCGCCGACCGGCCATTGACCGAGCAGGATCTGAAGCGCTCGACGGAATGGCGCGGCATCCACACCGAGAACGCACCCGGCAGCGATCACGCGATCCGCACCAAGCACAACGACTACCTGATCGATCGTTCGCTGCAGGCAAGCGGGGCTTCGATGACGGGCATGAAGGGGCTGGGCACGCAAGACTGCGCCATCCAGGAATCGATGGGTCCGATCGCCGACCGCACGCGCGAATACCTGCTCGCGACCGATACCGCGATCGTCAAGATCCGGCGACTGTTGCTACAAGCGCTCGACAATCACGCCGCCGGAAAACTGCTGCCGGGCATGCAACCGTCGAGCTACCGCGTCCGCTCCACCCGCTTCGAGGCGCCGAAAGGTGCGAAGGTGGCGGATACGATGGTTGAACGTGTGCGCGCTGCTGCCAGGTAGGTTAGCTCAATTTTCGAATCCAAGCGAGGTCACCATGAACGGCGCCGACGTCATCGCATCGATCCTCAAGACCGAAGGAACCGAGTTCCTTTCGTGCTATCCGCGCAACCCTGCGATCGAGGCGTGTGCCGCCCTCGACATCCGGCCGATCCTGTGCCGGCAGGAGCGCATCGGCGTGGGCATCGCGGACGGCTACAGCCGCATCAAGCGCGGCAAGGTGAACGGGGTGTTCGCCGCCCAGCACGGTCCCGGCATCGAGAACGCGTTCGCGGGCGTGGCGCAGGCCTTCGCGGAAAACGTGCCGGTGCTGGTGATCCCCGCGGGCTTCGAGACCTCGCGCCAGCATAGCGAGCCGAACTTCCGCGCCGCGCACGTCTATCGACCCGTGACCAAGTGGGCGACCTACGTCTCCGACGTGCAGGAGTTGCCGGACGTGATGCGGCGCGCCTATCAACTGATGCGCAACGGCAAGCCCGGCCCCGTGCTGGTCGAGGTCGCCAACCCCGTCTACGAGGCGGAGTTCCAGGGCAAGCTCGACTATCGCCCGGTTCCCGTGATGCGTTCAGCGCCTGATCCGGCGGCGGTGAAGCGCGTCGCGAAGATGCTGCTCGCCGCCAAACACCCGCTGCTGTGGGCGGGCCAGGGCGTCCACTACGCCGAGGCCGGGGAACAGCTTGCAGCGCTTGCGGAGCTGATCCCCGCGCCGGTCGCCGCGACCAATCCGGGCAAGAGCGCGATTGCCGAAAGCCACCCCCTCGCGCTCGGCGCCTCCACGCGCTCGCGCCCGAAGATGTACGCGACGCATATGAAGAAGGCCGATCTCATCCTCGCGATCGGCTCGAGTCTGACGCGCACATCGTTCGGCCCGACGGTGCCCAAAGGCAAGACGCTGATCCACTCCACGGTCGATCCCAGTGACATCAACAAGGATTGGCGCTGCGACGATGCGCTGGTCGGCGACGCGGCCCTGGTGATCGAGGCGCTGATCGAGGAAATCGGCCGTCAACGTAAGGCGGGCTCAACCACGGCAGGGCATGCAAAGGCATTGGCCGCCTTGCAGGAGGACATCGCGGCCGAGAAGAAGGCGTGGCGCCAGGAATGGGCCAAGCACCTCGACTCCGACGAGGTGCCGATCAACCAGTACCGCGTGATCCGCGACATGATGCGAACGCTCGACCGCGACGACGTCATCATCACCCACGATTCCGGCAGCCCGCGCGAGCAACTCTTGCCGATGTGGGAGACGACCAAGGCGGGCGGCTACATGGGCTGGGGCAAGTCGACCCAGCTCGGCTACGGCCTCGCGCTGGCGCTCGGGGCGAAACTCGCCGCGCCCGACAAAACCTGCATCAACATCATGGGCGATGCCTCGTTCGGCATGACCGGCATGGACATCGAGACGGCCGCCCGCAACGGCATCGCCATCCTCACCGTGGTGTTCAACAACCAGGTGATGGCGGCCGAGCGCCACGTGCTGCAGAGCTCGCACGACAAATACCGCACGCTCGATATCGGCGGCAACTACGCCAAGGTCGCCGAAGGCCTCAACGTCGCCGCGCGCCGCGTCGAAAAACCCGCCGAGATCGTGCCGGCGTTGAAGGAAGCAATGAAGACGACCGAAAGCGGCAAACCCTTCCTGCTCGAAGTGATGGCCAAGGAAGGCTACGAGTTCTCGCGCTACGAATATTGAGAAGAAATGGTGTCAGACCCTCTGGGTCTGACACCTGAGCGCCACGCGAATTGCTCGGCCCAATGCGAGCGCATCGCCTGGTGTCAGACCCGGAGGGTCTGACACCAGGTCTCGGCATCACCCCCGATAAACCGGCTCGGGCTGCGTGAAGAAGCTCATCAGGATGTGGTAGACGAGCTTGTAGTTCTTCTGCTGGAACGAGGCGTGGCTGATGCCCGGCATGACCGCGAACTGCTTGTCGGGGTTCGGCAGCTTGGCGAAGAACTTGGCGAGGTCCTCGAAGCCCGCGATGCCGTCCCACTGGCCGCGCATGACGATCGTCGGCACCGTGATCTTCTCGGGATCGACGACCGGCAGCCTCATGCACATGTCGACGTAGGTGCCGGTCGGCACGCTGTCGTCCTGCGCAAGCACCTGCTCGGCGAACGCTTGCACCACCGCGTCGTCGGCGCAGCCGGGGTGATCGCGCTCGAACACCGAGCGCATGAAGGCGAGGTCGATCGGACGCCGGTTCATCTTTAGGAACTGCGGCAGCTTCTTCGTCCGCTCCACAAGCGTCGGGCTGCCTTCGCCGGTCCACACCATTGCATCGAGCGCGAGCCGCTTCACGCGCTCGGGATGGCGCTCGGCGAACATCGCCGCGCGCAAGGCGCCCGATGAAATGCCATAGACCATCAGCGGGCCGTGGCCCTGCTTCATGATGTAGGCAGAGGCGGCGGTAACGTCGTCAGCCCCGGTTGCGATATCGCAGTTGATGTCCCGCTTCTTGTCGGAGCGGCCGTAGCCTTCCATGTCGACCGACCAGGTCGAAAACCCCGCACGCGCGAACACGTCCATGACAGAGGCATCGTCGCGGCCGGGCACCTTGAGATCAAAGGTCGGCTGGCCCGCCATCGAGGAACCGTGCACGAAGAGGATGGTCCCCTTCGGCCCTTTCGGACTGCCCGCGTATTTCTCGTACAGGAACAGGCGGACGTCGCCCTTGTTGATCCAGTGTTCCTTGCCGGTGACGGCGGGCTCGGCCATGACGTGCTCTCCTTGCAATTCCCTGTGGTCAACGCAACGCGCCACGCGACGCGTGGAATTGTTGGGTTTCGCGAAAGGCTCAACCCAACCTATGGGTCAATGGTCTGCGGGCGGGGCCTCGGGGGCGCCGAAGAACGCGTGCATCACGTACCACATCCGGTGGCGCTGGTGGCCGACCATGGCGCCGCCGTGGGGCAGGCCGCGCATCAGATGGAACTGCTTCTCGCGGCTGCCGAGCTCGGCATAGAACTCGTACAATTCTTGTTCCGTCGAGTTCCCGTCGTGGTCGGGCCGCGATACCAACACCGGGCAGTGGATCTTCGCCGGATCGACCAACGGCAGATGGATCGCCATGTCGATGTAGGTTCCAGCCGGGATCGTGTCGCCGAGCTTCATCTCGTAGTCTTCCAGCGCCTTGATGATCGCCGGATCGGTCTGACCGGACTTGTCGCGATTGAACACGTTGTCGACCTGCGCCTTGCCGAAGGGCCGGCGAGGGTTGGCCTTGAGCTGGTCGATGATGCTGCGTCGGCGTGCCATTTCCGGGGCATCCTTGCCGGTGTGGGTATGGGCGTGCAGCATCAGCCGCGCGACCTTGTCCGGCTCGGCGTTGGCATACGCGCCCGCCTTGATGGCGCCGGAGGATTCGCCAAACAGCAGCATGGATTTTTGCCCGGACTTTTCCAGCACGAGCGGCATCGCCGCCTGGAGGTCGGCGACGCCGACCATGATGCCGGAGTTGCTGTCGGTGCGGTCCGAGTAGCCGTAGCCCTCGTGGTCCATGGTCCACACGTCGTAGCCAAGGCCCGCGAAGTGCTCCATCGCGGAGTAGTCGCCCTTGCCGTTGACCATCAGGTCGTAGGTCCCGCGGCTCGAAAACGTCGAGCCGTGCACCAGGAACAGCACGGGTTTGTGGGCCGCGCCTTCCACGTTGCGCTTGCGATAGACGTACAGCTTGACCGGGCCCTTCTTGACCCAATGTTCCTCGGCGACGATTTTCATGCTCTCTCCGCTTGGTATGATGTGATGGCCAATGATCTCGCGCTGACGCCTTTTAGGCAACCTGCAGCAATAAGTAATCCGTTTCCTCGCTTGGCCGTGCGCTGAACCGCTCGCTCCCCTGGCTGGCATGCGCAGCCGACGATCGCCGCCCGCGAACCTCGCCATTATGCGCCGCGTTACTTTCAGCTACAAAGGTCGTGGCCACCAGCCTGACCAAGCAACATCCCGCACCCACACAAAGGGCGAGCATCCCGCAGGACGCACGAGGATAACGATCGGCGAACCTGCCGGACGAGGAGGAACGGACATGGGCGAGAGCAAACGCGAAATGAAGCTGGGCATGTTCTTCGCGCCAGGCGGACATCACCTTGCCGCGTGGCGACACCCGGACGCCTATCCCGCCGGTTTCAGCTTCGACAGCTACCTCAAGGCCGCGCGCGCCGCCGAGCGCGGCTGCTTCGACATGCTGTTCGTCGCCGACGTGTTTTCCCTGACGCCGTCGGGCAACCGCGCCGACTCGTTCCGCTTCGAGCCGATCACGCTGCTGTCGGCCTTGGCAGCGGCGACGAACAAGATCGGCCTCGTCGGCACCGCGACCACTTCCTTCAACGAGCCCTACAACGTCGCGCGGAAGTTCGCCTCGCTCGACCACATCTCAGGCGGCCGCGCCGGCTGGAATATCGTGACCTCGTCGTCGTCGATCGAGGCCTTGAATTTCGGCCTCGACGCCCATTTCGGCCATGCCGAGCGCTACGCCCGCGCGCGCGAGTTCGTCGATGTCGTGCGCAAGCTGTGGGACAGCTGCGAGGACGGCGCGCTCGTGATCGACAAGGCGAGCGGCGCCTTCTTCGACAAGGCCCGCGTGCATACGATCGATCACAAAGGCACGTACTACAAGGTGCGCGGCCCGCTCAGCCTTCCGCGTTGCCCGCAAGGCAATCCCGTGCTCGTGCAGGCGGGATCGTCGGAGGACGGCATGAGCCTGGCGGCGAGCGTGGGGGAAGTGATCTTCACGATCCAGCGCACGCTCGAGGGCGCGAAGGCCTTTTATGCCGGGATCAAGGCAAAAGCCGACGCGAGCGGTCGCGATCCCCGGCATGCCCATGTCATGCCGGGGGTGCTGCCGTATGTCGGCCGCACACGGCAGGAGGCCCAGGACAAGCACGATCAGCTGCTGGCTCTGATCCACCCGGAGGCGGGTCTTTCCAATCTGTCCAAGATGATGGACGTCGACTTGATGTCGGCCGATGTCGAGAAGCCATTTCCCGCCCTCGACATTGCAAAACTGACCCAGAGCCGCGCCGTCGGCATCGTCGAGGACGCGCGCAAGCAAGGCTTGAACATCCGCCAGGTCTACGAGAGTCTCGTGGTGTCCAAGGGCCATCGCCAGCTCATCGGCACGGCGAGCGATATCGCCGACTCGCTGCAGGCGTGGTTCGAAGGCGGCGCCTGCGACGGCTTCAACGTCATGCCGCCGATGATGCCGAACGGCCTCGACGATTTCGTCGAGCTGGTCATCCCGGAGCTGCAACGCCGCGGCCTTTTCCGCACCGCCTATCGCGGCAGCACGCTGCGCGATCATCTCGACCTGCCCCGTCCGGCTGGGATGCGGGACTAGGCCAGGGGAGGCATGCGGAGCGGCATCCAAATCCCCTCTCCCCGCCTTTCGCGGGGAGAGGGTCAGGGTGAGGGGCGGCAACGAGCGTGAGGGGCAGCCGCACACGCAACCTCGGCCACACAGGCCGTCTGCTTTCAGAGGCTGACCGACCGCACCGGACGGGGCACCTTGGCCTCCGTAGATGACCCGGAGCAGTCCTAAGCAATCCTAGCCCGGATTATGCACCAGACCTTGGAAAATCGTTGGCAGTTGTGGTGCCAGTGGCGAGATTCACGTAACAATTCGGTGTCGAGACGAAGAGTGCCGCGTATCAACGCTACGCCAAGAGACGGCTCCACAATTTCGGACGGTGCGATGAGTGGAATCTCTGCCTGACAGCGCGCACGGTTGTGCGTGCGAATCAGGAGCCAGAATGACGAAGCGAACACGCCGGAACCACTCACCGGACTTCAAGGCCAAAGTGGCCCTTGC
>CAMDPA010000151.1 GCA_945903565.1 Devosia equisanguinis
CTGCGCAAGGGCGCGGCCCGCACCGTGAAGGCGCTGATGAAGCTGATCGGCCGCCTCATCAAGACGTTTGCACCCGACGAGTGCGCGAACTACTTTCGCCACGCCGGATACGGGTAGCGACCCAGATCAGGTGGAAAATGCTCTAGAGCCAGGCATGGCTGCCGATATTGTCGCTTTCGACTTGTCCGATCCGGCATGGCGGCCGCTCAACAGCATCGCGCGCCAACTCGTCTATGCGGAGACGGGCCGAGGGCTGCGCCATGTCTGGGTTGGTGGACGCCGGATCGTGCGCGATGGCCGCTGCATCACCGTGGATGAAGCCGCGTTGGCGAAAGAGATCGACGCAATCATGCCGCGGGTTCGCGGCGATCTCGACGCGCTCTCGCGGCAGGCGGATCGAGTCGATGGCGCGTTCCAGGCGATCCAGCAGCGCGCGTTCTCGACCGAGCTGGGCTACAACCGCTATCTGCATCGCGCACCGTCGCGGAAGAGTTGACGTGCGAGCGGGCAGCACCAGAGGCGTCAGTGCATCATGAGCTTTTTCGATCGCCTGAAGTTGGAGGCCGCCGTCGATTGGCGCGCCTATACGGAGCATCCCTTCACGACTGCGATGGCCGATGGCTCGCTGCCCGAGCCGGCGTTTCGACACTACCTCGTGCAGGACTATCTGTTCCTGATCGAGTTCGCGCGTGCCTATGCGCTGTCCGTCTACAAGTCGCCGACGCTGGCGGACATGCGCGAAGGTGCAGCCGGGCTGTCGGCGATCCTCGATGTCGAGATGGGCTTGCACGTTAAGCTGTGCGCGGGATGGGGGCTGTCGTCGGAAGATCTCGAGCGCGCACGGCCTGAGCCGGAATTGCTGGCGTATACGCGCTATGTGCTCGATGCGGGGATGCGTGGCGATCTGCTGGCGCTGAAGGTGGCGCTGGCGCCGTGTGTGATCGGATACGCCGAGATCGCGTCGCGTCTTGCGGCGCTGCCGGGTGCGCAGGGGGAGACGAACCCCTATCGCGATTGGATCGGCGAATATGCGAGCGCGCCCTACCAGGAGGTGGCGGCGAAGGCGCGTGCGCATCTGGATCGACTTGCGGTGCTTTACGCGACACCGGCGCGCGAAGCCGAACTCGTGTCGATTTTCCGTGAAGCCACCCGGCTCGAAGCGGACTTCTGGGAAATGGGATGGCGGAAGAGGCGCTGAGTTCTTTAGCGCATCCGCCAATCGAAGCTGCGGCTTGCGCCGAGGCGTGCCTCGAAGCGGTCGGGGCTCTCTACGATCGGGCTGCTGGCGGCATCGCCGAACAAGCGCGTGTATCCAGCGCTTGCCAGCAGCCTCCAGTTCGGAATGACCTCATATTCGGTGCCAAGCATCACACCGGCACTTTTGAGGCCGGCGCCGGCATCGAACGGGCGTAGGCCGGATCGCATCGACTGCACCTGCGAGACGCCGAAGTACGCGCTCATGTAGGCATCGTCGGCGATATCCAAGTAGGCGTCCGCCTTGACAGTGATCTGCCGTGTGACCCTGAACTCACGCCCTGTCGCAAGGCGAACGAGAAAGCCGGTGTCGTCGCCTGTCAGCCGCTGGTGGAAGGAGGCGCGCAGGAACAGCGGGCCGAAGTCGTACTTGGCGAATGCGCCCGCGATCAGCCCACCTTCGACATCGCCGAGACCGCGCAGGCGGGGCGAGTCCTTTTCTTCGCGGCCCAGCCGGTAGCCGAACAGCGGACCGATCTCCAGCTTGCCGAATTCGAACAGGCCGAATGAGATGTCGTCGAGCGACTTTGCGTCGAAGCTCTTGATCAGGCCGCCACCTGCGCCGCCTCCCAGTGGAGTGAGTTTGAAAACGGGAACGGCCGACACCTCGTAGCTGGACGAGCCCTCGTATTTCGGTTGCATGATCACTTGGGCGCCAAGCGTGATGCGGACGCCATCAGGCAGGGAGAACAGGCCTGAGGCATGTGCCGGGGCGGGGACCGTCGGCGTCTGGGCATGGGACCCGGTCGCGAGGAAATGGAGGGCTGCGACTGCCGCTAGCGTGGTTGCGCGCATGGCGCTTGTCGTGGTCTGGCGCATGGAGAGATCCTGGAAACTCAGCACACAGCCGACTGAACACGCGCGGCACGCTCGATCCGAGTAGGATGCTGTTAACCTGATTCTAACCTTTGCAATTAGGCCCGGTACGGCGAGAGTCTTAGATCAAATCGCGCCCATTCAACGACAAACCCCGGGGTCTCGTTGGTGCGAGACCGCGGGGTGATTTGCGTCGGATATAGAACGAACTCAGCCCAGCGGCTGCGGCTCCAGGCCTCCGGCACCCGGCTCCTCGCGCGGACGCGGGCGACCGGCGGAAGGAACGGCCGAGCCCAGCGGACCTTTGCTCGGGTCGTCGTCGTCCTTGCGCACGATCTTCTCGCCGCGCATCACCGCCTGGCACTCGTCGCCCGAGATCGTCTCGAACTCCATCAGCGCCTGCGTCACGGCCTCGAGTTGATCGCGATGTGCACCGAGAACTTCCCAGGACTTCTGCTCGCCAGCGGTCACGATCCGGCGGATTTCCTCGTCGATGAGGCGCGCGGTGTCCTGGCTCATGTTCTGGCGCTGCGTCACCGAGTGGCCGAGGAACACCTCCTGCTGGTTCTCGTTGTAAAGCAGGGGCCCGAGCTTTTCGCTCATTCCCCACTCGGTCACCATCCGGCGTGCCAGACTGGTTGCCTGTGTGATGTCGCCGGAAGCGCCGCTGTTGAGGTGATCCTTGCCATAGGCGAGCTGCTCGGCGACACGGCCGCCAAAGCACATTGCGATCTTGGCCTCGCACCAATGCTTGGATGCGCTGAGACGGTCGCGCTCGGGCAAGCTCATGGTCACGCCGAGGGCGCGGCCACGCGGAATAATCGTTACCTTGTGAAGGGGATCGCCGCCCGGCACGAGCACGTTGACGATGGCATGCCCCGCCTCGTGATAAGCGGTTGCAAGCTTCTCCTCCTCGGTCATCACCATCGACCGGCGTTCGGCGCCCATCATCACCTTGTCCTTGGAGTCTTCGAACTCTCCTTGGGTGACGAGCCGCTTGTTGCGCCGGGCGGCCAGCAGCGCCGCTTCGTTGACGAGGTTGGCGAGATCGGCGCCCGAGAAGCCTGGTGTGCCGCGCGCTATAATCTTGGGGTCGACGTCCGGCGCCAGCGGAACCTTGCGCATATGGACGCGCAGGATCTTCTCGCGACCGCCGACATCCGGGTTCGGCACCATGATCTGGCGATCGAAACGGCCAGGACGCAGCAGGGCGGGGTCGAGCACGTCGGGCCGGTTGGTGGCCGCGATGATGATGATACCCTCGTTGGCCTCGAAGCCATCCATCTCGACGAGCAACTGATTCAACGTCTGCTCGCGCTCATCGTTGCCGCCGCCGAGACCGGCGCCGCGATGACGACCGACCGCGTCGATTTCGTCGATGAAGATGATGCAGGGCGCGTTCTTCTTGGCCTGATCGAACATGTCGCGCACGCGGCTCGCGCCGACGCCGACGAACATCTCGACGAAGTCCGAGCCGGAGATCGTGAAGAAGGGTACGTTGGCCTCGCCGGCGACGGCGCGGGCAATCAGCGTCTTGCCGGTGCCGGGTGGGCCGACGAGCAGGCAGCCGCGGGGAATGCGGCCGCCGAGCCGCTGGAACTTCTGGGGATCGCGCAGGAACTCGACGATTTCCTGAAGGTCGCCCTTGGCTTCGTCCACGCCGGCGACGTCCTCGAACGTGACGCGGCCGTGGCGCTCGGTCAGCAGCTTGGCCTTCGACTTGCCGAAGCCCATGGCGCGGCCGGAGCCGGCCTGCATCTGGCGCATGAAGAAGATCCACACCGCGATCAGCAGCAGCATGGGGAACCAATTGAGCAGCACGCTTACGAAGGTGGGGACCTCGTCCTCCGTCGGGCGCACGGTGAACTTGATACCGCTGGCGCGCAGGCGGTCGACGAGGCCGGGATCGTTGGGCGCATAGGTCGTGAACGTGCTCGAGCCGTCGCGGTAGGTGCCGGAGATCCGGTTGCCCTGGATCGTGAGGTCCTGCACGTTGCGGCTATCGATGTTGGCCATGAACTCCGAGTACGGCAGCGGTTGGCCCCGCCGGCTCTGACTGGGATTCTGGAACAGATTGAACAGCGCGACCAGCAGCAGCGCTATCACGACCCAGATCGCCAGATTTCTGAAATTTGATTGCATCACGAGACCTATCGAGCCCAGGGGGACCGTTTTCGGTGAGCCTTGCAAGGGTGGGACCAACTCGTTCGACCGGTCCCGGTCCACTTGATGCGGCTCCTAGAGCACGACAGGCACCGAATTGCGGCACCAAGGCATGTTCACGGCGGCGCACGCTCCATATACGCCAGTTAACATAGGCGCGAGGTCCGTGCTTGCCAAGTTAACACAGTTCGATTGGCGAAAACTAAACAATGGGACACGATCATCGACTGCGGCTCCTGGCGACGTAACAGGCCGATATTGCTTCATAAAGGGATGAATTCGACCTTCAGGCTTGTTTTCGAGAAGCCCGCTGACTTGGCCAGGTACTCAGGTGCGACAGAGAGATGCGATACGGCCAGCAGGTGCCCGCCATACCAAAAGGATGGAAGTGCAAGAACGGCGCGACGGGGTAAGTTGCTGATATGGTGTGTCTTTCGCAGAGTTTTCACGGGCATGAGAGCAACCGATGCCGCCTTCACAGTGATGGCGCCCGGGCATTCGCGGCCGACCGATACCCTGAAGCGTCCATCCCAGGTCGCCGTCGCTCCAGGTTGAAGTTCGATCTCGGGTAGCCCGCGCCGGCCCGGTTCCCTGAATGCCAGAATGGAGCCGTGCGTACGGCGCAACTGACACCCGCCCAAGGTTGCGGTCATGCTGGCACATACGGATAGCCGTTCCGTGAGTTCTTCCAGCCGGGTCATGCGCGGCGGCGGTGTATTGCCGCCGAAACGTGCGATGACCCGCTGGATCAGCCGCAGACGCAACTCGGCTGGTGCGGCATCGAAAGCGGCGGCGTCGATCCGGGCATATGCGCCCGCAGGTGTTTCGACCGCTCGTGCGATGAGTTCATTGGTCATCTGCTCCAATGCTGCCCTGGCGCGGCCCAACCGGCGGGCGCTGGTGGCGATCGCGCTGTTCGATAGGCCAAGATCCTGCGCTGCAGCCATTGCTTGCCGCAAGCGCACCCGCTCAAAATCCGTGTTGGCGTTGCTAGGGTCGTCGAGCCACGCGATACCCCGCGCCCGCAGCGTTGCTAAAAGGATCACCTTGTCGACATCCAGGAAGGGACGAACCAGGTGGCAGTCTACGGCTGTAAGCGGACGGGAGGGTAACATGCCCGCGAGGCCGTCTAGACCGCTGCCACGGGCGAGGCGCATCAGGACGGTTTCGGCCTGATCGTCGCGATGATGGGCGACAGCAATCGCCGCAGGCGTAGGCAAGCTCAGATGGTCGATGAGCCCGGCAAGCAGGCCATAGCGCGCTTCGCGAGCCGCGGCCTGGCGTCCGGTTGCGGGCTTATCGCCTTCCCAGGTGAGCACGTGATGAGTGAAGCCCATCGCCGCTGCCTGCTGTGCGACCCATTTGGCCTCGTCGGTCGATCCTGGGCGAAGGCCATGATCGACCGTGGCGACGTGTACGACCGGCTTGGGTGCGGCCGCCGGTAACCAGCGTGCGGCCAGCAGCATCAGGGCCATGCTGTCCGGGCCACCGGATACGGCCAGAACAAGGGACCGCAGACCGGCGAACGCGCGGTCGCCGAGCCCGATCAGATCGGCATCCGTCAGAGGTGTGGCGACTGGCTTGTGCCCGGTGCTGTCGATTTCACGCGCTTCTGGCACTACGATGTCACGCGCATCCCGCATGTCGATGTTACGCGCATCCTGCACGACGACGCTCCGCGGCTTCCCAGGTTTTCACGTGGGCCGGAGGATTGGGATATCGCGAGTTGAGTTCCTGCAGGGCACGGCACGCCGCGGGACGGTTCCCCTTCCGCTCCATCGACATCGCGAACTTGGCGAGGCTGTCGGGCGCCTTGTCGCTGCGCGGATGGCTTTGTACGACCTTGAGGAAGGCCGCCGCTGCGCTATCCCACTGGCCCCGAACGAAATGCGATTCGCCGAGCCAGAATTGGGCGCTGGGCGCCAGCTCGTCGCCCGGAAAGCGCTTCAGGAACTCACCGAACCCGTTTTCCGCCGTGGCGTAGTCCTGTTGGAGAAGGCTGCGATAGGCGGTCTCGTACTGTTGCCGGCTGACGGCGGTGCTTGGGCCGCTAGCAGGAGTACCGGCGGGGCCGGCTGGCGCGCGGGGCTCCTCGCTGTTGATCAGGCTGGCGATCGGGTCGTTGGCGGGCACCACGCGCGTCGTGCCGAAGCCGCCGGGCTGTGGAGCTGCGCCTGAGCGGGGGCTTGGACCGGCCGGACCACGCGGCTGTGCCCCACTACCACCCTGCAAGGCGCGAAGCTGGTCGGACATTTGCTCGAGCTGCGCGGTCAGAGCTTGAATCTGTGTCTCCAAAGCCGCGATGCGTCCGGAATCGGGACCGGATAAGCCGCCACCGACCTGCGCCCCGCCCCGATAGGCGGTCGAGGCCGTCGATGCGCCGCCCCCTCGTCCCATCGATTCGAGGGTGCCGATTACGACCTGCATATCGACGAGCTGCTCTTCGAGCTGTTCGACGCGCTGACGCAGCGAGGCATCCGAGCCGGGTGCGGCGCTCTCGGCGGGTGGGCGCTTGGTTTGCTGCTTTGGCGTCGTATTGGAATTGGCGCGTGGTTGGCCCGGTGCGCCTTGGCTTGCACCTGGGCCTGGACCTTGGCCGGGCGGCACGCCTTGCGCTTCGAGCACGCCGGTCAGTACGAGGCTGGCGCCGAGCATGACGGCCCCAGCCAGCGAACGTTTCGCGCGGCGCAAACCCATCGTGTCACGCATGATAGCGTCTCTATTGTTACGCGGTTCGGGACGGCCGGGCCCGCGGGCACATGGTGATCGTATCGTTAGGGAAAACGGTTGTGCGCTTCGCGGCCCTTTGTCAACGGCGGCGGATTGCATGCGTGGTCAAGGTGCGGGTGGCCGGGCTGGGCTGAAGGGATCTGGACCAAGACCCGTCTCGAACCGGCGTACACCGACCGCGATCACGGCCCTTCGGTTCTGCGCCGCGCAATCGCTGTCGCTGCAGGTCGCAACGGGGTCGCTGCCACCCTTCGACGTCAGCGCGATGCGGCCTGGCTCGACGCCGGCCTCGACCAAGCGATCGCGTATGGCCCGGGCACGGGAAGCGGCAATCGCCTCGTTGTCGGCGCCAGCCATGGCATCGTCGGCGTGGCCTTCGATGGAGATCTCGACCTGGGGCCGTTGGAGCATCCACGCGGCTTGGGCGGCGAGCACCGCGCGTGCCCGGCTGCCGAGTTCATCGCTGCCGGCGCTGAAGAAGACGCGGTCGCCGATGCTGTTGCGGAATTCGTCCTGCAACCTACGGATACTCACGACGCTGGTGCGCCAGCCCGAAACGGCTTCGCCGGGCGGAACATCGGGTCCAGCCTGAACGGCTCTGTGCGGAGCCGCGGGTGGAACAGTGTGGTCCTGCGCGGTCGCGAGGCTGACACCTGCTGTCGCCGATACTGCGAATGCCAGAACCGCCACGCGAGCCGCTTGGAGCGGAGGGCTGACCGGCTGGGCGCGAACGTGGCCCGATGACAGCAATTCCATGGTGCAAGACCCGATCCCGAGGTCTCGTTACCCTGGCTGCCGACTGCGGCGAAACTAGGGAATATCCGGAAGGGCAGGCGGCCGGCTGTCTGGACAAGATGGCTCATGAAGAGACAGCCGGCGCGTATTGTCTGCCAATCGTTCTTGGTCGGGAATTGCGCGCTATTCCGCCGCCATCATCGTTTCGGTCTGGGGCGAACCGTCCGACAGCATGCCGAGCGCGTGCAGGTAGGTGTCGAGCACCGCCTGTTGCTCGTCGCGGTCGTCCTGGCTCTGCTTGCGCAGGCGGATCACCTGGCGCAGAATCTTGACGTCGAAGCCCACCGCCTTGGCTTCCAGGAACTTGTCCTTGATGTCGTCGGACAGGCCCTTCTTCTCTTCTTCCAGCCGCTCGATCTGCTCGATCAACTGGCGCAACTGATTCTGCGTCGAGGCTTGCAACGTCGTCATTGGATTCTCTCCCGAACTATAACCGGTCACACGGGGAGACGACGACGCACTCCGGACACCGATAAGCCGAACAACGGCGTGTGACAGACAGACACTTCACAAGATTGGCCACTCGCACGATTGGCGCGCGACTGGCGAACGAACAAATCCGAAGCTAGGCGGGGCTCGTGGCAACAGCAAGGAAACCGTGTGGCAGGTTCGAGAGTTATCCCCGCTACCCACCGGCTGTAAAAAATCCGCGTTCGTCTCAGTTCTGCGGCACCCAGCGCCGCGACAGCTCGTGGCGGTCCTCGTAGCTCGCCTCGAAAATCGGAGCGGCGAGTGTCGCCTGCACATGCAGCATGCCGGTAGCTGCGACGTTGCGGAACCCGTGCTTGTGGCCGGCAGGAATGATCACGGACTGTCCCGGCGTGACAGTCTGGCGGTCGTCGCCCACCCAGATCTCGGCGGTGCCGGCGATCACCGTCAGCACCTCCTCGACCGCGTGCAGATGCGTCGGCGCGCCCAAACCCGGATCGCACCACTGGTCGAAGATGCACAGCTGCATCGAGCCGGTAACCGCCGACACACGCATCCGGGTCGTCACGCCCGGCCGCCATTCGTCGCGCGGCTGGCTGTCGTGGTCGATCAGTTTCATGGCGTTCCTCTTCTGGCGGCATCGATCGTCCAAACTCGCCCGAGAATGTGCTGCATGCAATGCCACGCGCCATCGGACAGTAATTCGCGCCACGGGCGCGACTGGGACCAGTCCCAGTCTTGCGCAAGGCTGGCCCAGCTGGGAGGGTGAGCCTCCCGGGCCCACCCTCTTTTTGCGAGTCAAAGAATGGCCGGGCTCGTCTTGCGGTATCCCTCGCTTCCAGCTTCGATAGCGGCCAAGTATGCTGTCGGGCGATTATCCCCCCGATGCGTTCAGCGAGGATAAGGCTCATGATGCCGCATCGTTCGAGGTTTGGCCCAGCGGCGGCGTTGGCGGTGGCGCTCGCGGTTCTTACCGCGCCGTCAGTGCGTGCCCAGGACGACGATGTCCGGCTGCCGCTGACGCAAACGCTCGCGTTCGTCGATGGCCGGGGCCAGCCGGTCAAGAGCACTGACTTTGCGGGCAAGTGGCTGTTCGTCTATTTCGGCTACACGCACTGCGCCGACTTGTGCCCATGGGGGCTCACTGTGATGGCCGACGCACTCGATCAGATCGGCCCGGCGACGCGTCATCTGCAGCCGCTGTTCGTGACCGTCGATCCCGAGCGTGATAACGGCCCGATGCTGATCGAGTTCACGCGCTCGTTCCACAAGGAGCTGATCGGGCTGACGGGGACTGAAGCGCAGATCCAAACTGCCGCCGCGGCGATGGGTGTAAAGGTGCAGCGCGGGGTTCAAGGCGCCGATTACACGGTCGATCACAGCTCGTCGTATTCGCTGATCGCGCCGGATCTCAAGTCCGTGCTGACATTCCGCAAGGCGGAGGCGCACATGGTGGCGGCCAAGATCATCGACGTGCTGCAGAAAGCCGGCGCGTCGATGGAAGGCGTGAACAACATCGGTGCGTTCAGGTGATGGCGGTGTCTACCCTCACCCCGTTTTAGCGGGGTGAGGGTAAGTCTTCTTACTTATCGCCCCACACTTCCTTGGCGAGCTCCACCACCATCGTCAGCTTGGCCCACTGCTCGTCCTCGGCCAGGGTGTTGCCTTCCTCGGTCGAGGCGAAACCGCACTGCGGCGACAGGCAGAGCTGATCGAGGCTCGTGTACTTCGTCGCTTCGTCGATGCGGCGGCGGATCGCGTCCTTGGTCTCCAGCGTGCCGGTCTTGGACGTAATGAGGCCGAGCACGACCTTCTTGCCCTTGGGCAGGAAGCGAAGCGGGGAGAGATCGCCGGCGCGGTCTGAATCCCACTCCAGGAAGTAGGCGTCGACGTTGGTCTTGTTGAACAGCAGGTCGGCGATCGGTTCGTAGCCGCCCGACGAGATGAACGTCGAACGGAAGTTGCCGCGGCAGACGTGGATCGACGTCGTCATGTCGGCGGGCTTGTTGGCGGTCGCCATGTTGATCATGTCGGAGAAGCGATCGGGCAGCGTCTTGGGATCGTCGCCACGCGCGGACAGCATCTTGAGCTGCTCGGGATCGCAGAAGTAGGCAAAGCTACAATCGTCGATCTGCATGTAGCGGCAGCCGATCTTGTAGAACGCGCCAAGGGCGTCGTTGTAGGCTTGGCCGAGATCGCGCCAGTAATCGTTCTGGTCGGGGTAGAGGCCGGGGCCGATCGCCTTGCGGCCACCGCGATAGTACAGCATCGACGGCGAGGGGATCGTCATCTTCGCGGTCTGCTTGGTATTCGCCTTCAGGAACTTGAAGTGCTCGAGGAACGGGTGGTTCGAAAACCCGATCTTGCCGCGCACCATCGGCACCTGCGACTTCGTCTGCACGCCCTTGAACTGGATGCCCTGATCGGCGCTTTCGAGGTTCACGCCATCGAGGCCACCGAGGAAATCATAGTGCCACCATGAGCGGCGGTATTCGCCGTCGGTGATCGCCTTCAACCCGATCGCCTCCTGCTTGGCGATGATCTTCCGGACCTCGACGTCTTCTACCGCCGTCAACTCCGCTGCCGAGATGGCGCCGGCCTCGCGCTTGGCGCGGGCGTCCTTCAACGGCGCACTGCGCAGGATCGAGCCGACATGGTCGGCGCGGAATGGAAGATTGTTGGCCATACGGTGCGCTCCTGGGAAATAAGTTTGTTGTGGCGATCCTATTAGCGCGCCGGAAATGGGAAGGCTACCCCAACCCGGGGGCACACGGGCAATGTCCCGTACGCGTCCAGGACGCGTCGGGTTCGATAGTTTTTTATTCTGCTCTGGCGCAAGCGCCAACGCAGGAGTGCAGGGCAGCGGGGCCGTGAAAATCCGCGGGTAGTGTAGTAAAAAAGAGCGGCTCTCCACCGCCCCGCCTCGGACTTCGCAGCGGGCCCACCCAGGCGGCGCGGTTAGCGCGGGAGGATGTGCTTCGCCACTGTATCGTTCCCCGTTGACCCGCGTTAGCGGCACTGCCGGTTACCCGACAGCCGTAGGATACCG
>CAMDPA010000152.1 GCA_945903565.1 Devosia equisanguinis
CTGCGCAAGGGCGCGGCCCGCACCGTGAAGGCGCTGATGAAGCTGATCGGCCGCCTCATCAAGACGTTTGCACCCGACGAGTGCGCGAACTACTTTCGCCACGCCGGATACGGGTAGCGACCCAGATCAGGTGGAAAATGCTCTAGAAGCGCCGCCGCCTGCAATACGGGTTTACGCTGAAACGGCGCCATCGATCGATGCGGCGCCCCGAAATCGAAACGACAAAATCGAAACGACAAGGGAGGAACCAGCATGTCGAAGTCCAAATTTCTGAGTGTCGTCGCAGCCAGCCTGCTCGCCAGCGCCGGCATGGTCCATGCGCAAGCCCCGGCGTTCCCGTCAAAGCCCGTCAGGATCGTCGTGCCCTACGCGCCGGGCGGCGCCACCGACATCGTCGCGCGCATCGTCGGCGAGGAAATGCGCAAGTCGATGGGACAACCGTTCATCGTCGAGAGCAAGATCGGCGCCAACGGCATTGTCGCGCTGGAGGAGATGCTGAAGGCCAAGGACGGCTACACCCTGATGGTGGGCAACGTCACCACCAACGCGATCACCGCCGTCATCGACGCCAAGAAGATGCGGTTCGACTACGCCAAGGAAGTCGTTGCCATTCAGCGGCTCGCGGACGTCGCGGCCGTCGTCGTCACCACCGCCACGAACTTTGCGCCGACGAATCTTAAAGAGCTTGTCGAGTTCGCGAAGAAGAACCCGGGCAAGCTGCGCTACGGCACGGTCGGACCCGGCTCCTATCCGCACTTCGACGTCGCCTATCTCGCCAAGAAGGCGGGCGATCTTGACCTGAACGCGATCCACAACAAGGCGGGCGCCTCGGGTGTGATCAACGATCTCGTCACGGGCGACGCGCAAATGGCGTTCCTCAACGCCGCGTCGACGATTGCGATGGTCAAGGCGGGCAAGATGAAGGCGATCGCGGTTGTCGCCGACAAGCGCCTCGCACTCTACCCGGAAGTGCCGACCATGGCAGAGGCAGGATTTGCCGGCATCGGCACCATCGCCTGGCAGTCGCTGTTCGCCCCGGCGGCAACGCCCAAGCCCGTGCTCGAAGCCCTGCTCAAGGCGTCGACTGACGCGCTTGCGACACCGGCCGTCAAGGAAGCCTTCGCCAAACAGAACTTCATCGAGCCGCCGCTGTCCAAGAACCTCGATGATTCCGCGAAGTGGCTGGCCGGCGAGATCGCCCGCTGGACGACGATCGCCAATGAAGTGAAGTTGGATTTGAACTGAGTTCCCCTCGCGGGACAGTTGTTCGTAGGTCGGGTCAAGCACGTGCGCGACCCGACAATCCACGACGGCGCGGGAAATGTTGGGTCGCGCGTCATCGCGGAGCGATGCTCCGCAACGAGGCTTGACCCAACCTACGGCTCTCCCCATGACCCAATTCGCATTGGGGGATTGCGTGGCCGCACCTATCCACCAGGAACCCCAACGATGGCGAAGAAGCCGGCGTCCGCCACCTCGTCCACGTCGGCCGCCGATGTGCGGCCCGCCGATCCGGCGATCGACATCCTCGTCGAGCGCAACGTCGATGTTGCCATGCGCGACGGCGCGAAGCTCAAGGCCGACGTCTTTCGCCCCTCGGGCGCCGCGAAGGTGCCCGCGATCCTCAACCTGGGCCCTTACCAGAAGAACAAGCTGTGGCTCGTCCCGCCCAATCTCGACGAGCGGCAGAACGAGTGGATGAACTGGGAGACGATCAATCCGGAATGGTGGGTGCCGCGCGGCTATGCGTCGGTGCGCGTCGATGGCCGCGGCAGCGGCGAATCTCCCGGCCAGTGCGAGCCGTGGTCGCTGGCCGAAGCCATCGACTTCTACGACGCGATCGAATGGGCCGCAGCCCAACCGTGGTGCAACGGCAAAGTCGGGCTCAGCGGCATCTCCTACTTCGCGATCAACCAGTGGTTCGTCGCCAACCTGCAGCCACCATCGCTGAAGGCGATCATCCCGTGGGAAGGGTTTGCCGACCTCTACCGCGATGCACTGTTTCACGGCGGCATCTTCAACGTGTTCATGAGCAACTGGTTCACGGCCCACTTCCTGCACCACAAACTCGGCCGCGCGTCGCAAGGCTTGGCCGATGGCTGGGCCCACAACACGCTCCATACCTGGCTGCACAACAACCTCGACAGCGGCGTGTTGGCCGGCAGCCAAGCGCAGTGGGACAAGATCACGGTGCCCTTGTTCAGTGTCGGCAACTGGACGGGTTTCGGTTTGCATCTGCGCGGCAATACCGAGGGCTTCGTGCGGGCGGCGTCGAAGCACAAGAAGCTGCGTATGCACACTGGCAGCCACGTGCATCCATTCTACACCGAGGATGGGCGGCGCGATCAGATCCGGTTCTTCGACCACTGGCTGAAGGGCATCGACAACGGCGTGATGTCCGAGCCGCCGGTGAAGCTCGCGATCCGGCATGGGCGCGACACGTTCGAGTGGCGTCACGAGCACGAATGGCCCCTCGCGCGCACGACGTGGACCAAGCTCCACTTCGATCTCACGGCACAAACAGCCGGCGAGCCCGCCAACATGGCCAAGCTCGTCGAGAAGAACCCCGCAAAGACGACCTCGCGCACCTACGAAGTATCGAGCCTCGGCTCGATGGGCTCGACCTCGGCGGCATCCTCGCAAGTGATGGGCGGGGGCGGCATCAAGCCGGGCATGGGCGTCTCGCTGTCAACGCCGCCGATGCCTGACGACGTGGAGGTCACCGGGCCATTGGCTGCCACCTTCTGGGTGTCGAGTTCATCCGAGGACATGGACCTATTCCTGACGCTCCGCCATTTCGATGCGGCAGGGCAGGAGGTGCTGGAGACCGGCCAGCAGGGCTCGCCGGTGCCGGTCGCCAAGGGCTGGCTGCGCGTCTCGCATCGCGAGCTCGATGAGGAGATGTCGAAGCCGGGGCGGCCCTATCACAAGCACACCCGGCGGCAATATTTGAAGCCCGGCGAGATCGTGAAGGTCGATGTCGAGATCTGGCCGACGTCGATGGTATTCGCTCGGGGGCACCGCCTGCAGCTCGACGTGCAGCCGCGCGACGGCTTCGGCAGCCAGGGCTACATGCACTATCACGCCGACTACAACACCGGCACCAACACGATCCACGCAGGCGGCGACAAGGAATCATTCCTGCTGCTGCCCGTGATCCCTGTGGGGAGCAAATGACCGGGCATCCGTTGCTCAAGGTGTTCACGCGCAAGAACGTGCTGGCTGGGCTGATGTTCATCGCCATCGCCGCGTTCGGGCTGTGGTTGTCGCGCGACTACAACGTCGGCACGCTGAGGCGGATGGGCACCGGGTTCATGCCGCAAGCGTTGTGCTGGCTGCTGCTGGGGCTCGGCGCGATCGTCTTCGTTCAAGGCCTGCTGGAGCGCCCCCGCGCCATCGACCCGGCCGATGCCGAGCAGCAGGTCAGCGTCTGGCAGAGCCTGTGGCCGATCTCGGTGGTTGCGGCCAGCATGGTTGCGTTCGCGCTGACGATCGAGTGGCTCGGCCTCGTGGTGGCGATTGTTCTGCTCGTACTCATCGCCGGGCTCGCCTATCGTGGGCTCAAGTGGTGGGAACCTCTGGTTGCCGCGCTGGTGCTCACGGCGCTGTGCTGGGCCGTGTTCGTGCTGGCGCTCGGCATGTCCGTGAAGGTGCTGCCGGAGTTTTGAAGAGATGGATATCTTCGCCAATCTCTCGACCGGGTTCGGCGTGGCGCTCACGTTTCAGAACCTGTCGTTCGCGCTCGCGGGGTGTCTGATCGGCACCCTCATCGGCGTGCTGCCCGGTATCGGGCCGATCCCGACGATTGCGATGCTGCTGCCGCTGACGTTCCATCTGGAGCCGGTGTCGGGCCTCATCATGCTGGCCGGCATCTTCTACGGCGCGCAATATGGCGGATCGACCACGGCCATTCTCGTCAACCTGCCAGGCGAGACATCTTCGGTCGTCACGTGCGTCGACGGCCATCAGATGGCGCGCCAGGGCCGCGCGGGCGCAGCACTGGCGATCGCGGCGCTGGCGTCGTTTTTCGCCGGCACGATATCGACGGCCGTGATCGCCGCGCTCGCGCCGCCGTTGGCGCTGGTCGGGCAATCGTTCGGCGCGCCGGAATACTTCGCGCTGATGGTGCTCGGCCTCGTCGCTGCCGTGGTGCTGGCGCACGGCTCCGTCGTGAAGGCGATCGCGATGATCGTGCTGGGCCTGTTGCTGGGGCTCGTCGGCACCGACGGCCAAACCGGCAATCAGCGCTTCGCGTTCGACCTGCCGATTTTGTCCGACGGCCTCGATTTCGCGGTGCTCGCGATCGGCGTGTTCGGCGTCGGCGAAATCATCTCCAACCTCGTACGCCCCGAGAAAACCGCCAACGCGCAGATCGCTGTCATCACGCGGCTGTGGCCGACGCGCGATGATTTCAAGGCGGCGTGGCCGGCGGCGTTGCGTGGTACGATGCTCGGCTCGGTGCTCGGCGTGCTGCCCGGAGGCGGCGCGACACTCTCCTCGTTCGCCGCTTACGTGCTCGAAAAGCGCATCGCGCGCGATCCGTCGCGCTTCGGCAAGGGCGCGATCGAAGGCGTAGCTGGTCCGGAGGCCGCCAACAACGCCGGCGCGCAAACCTCGTTCATTCCGATGCTCACGCTCGGCCTGCCCGGCAACGCAGTCATGGCGCTGATGATCGGCGCGATGATGATCCACGGCATCCAGCCGGGACCGCAGATCATGACGGAGCGGCCGGGCCTGTTCTGGGGCATGATCGCCAGCATGTGGATCGGCAACCTGATGCTCCTCGTCATCAACCTGCCGCTGATCGGAATCTGGGTTCAATTGCTGAAGGTGCCGTATCGCTTCCTCTATCTTGCCGTGCTGCTGTTCTGCGCGATCGGCTGCTACATGGTGTCGAACAGCACCGTCGGCGTATTGCTCGCCGCGCTGTTCGGCGTGCTCGGCTATGTCTTCATTCGCCTGGAATGCGAGCCCGCGCCGATGATCCTTGGCTTCGTGCTGGGCCCGCTGATGGAAGACAACCTGCGCCGCGCGATGCGCATCTCCAGCGGCGACCCGATGATCTTCATCGAACGCCCGCTCTGCCTCGGCCTGCTGATCGCCGCCGCGCTGCTTCTGCTGATGATGATCCTGCCCGCGATCCGATCGAAGCGCGAGGTGGCGTTTCAGTAAGTTCGAGTAAGATCCGGGCGCTGGCAGGGAGCAAGGCGACCCGGCGCGAGCGCCGCCCCCGCGGAGCGCCCACAGGCGCGTGAGCGATAAAGTGGTGGGCCCGGAGGGACTTGAACCCCCAACCAGGCGGTTATGAGCCGCCGGCTCTAACCATTGAGCTACAGGCCCGCGCTAAGCAGACTTTCGTTGCAAGGCCAACGAACGGTCTGCTTAGATTCTTGCTTCAGCAGAGTTTCATCGCAAAACCGCAGAGGACACTTTTGCGAACTCTGCTTAGAAGATGCCGAACGACGTTCGCTGCGCGTACACCCAGCAGCAGCGCCGGAACCTAATGATCGGCGCCGCGCCGTGCAAGAGGCATCCTCGGCCCTATTTCATCATCCCCTGCATCTTGGCGATAATCTCCGGCGAGGTGCCCGTCATATCCTTGAGGAGGCCGTCCAGCTCCTCGCCCTTGATGGGCGTCACGGAGAGCTTCGACTTTGCGGCATCGGCGAGGAAATCCGGATCCGCCAGCGTGGCATCGAGGCTCCGCCGCAAGGCCGCAACCCGGTCGGCGGGCGTGTCGGGGGGCGCAACGATCGGCCGCCCGAACTCGGAGGTAGAGGCGAACAGTGTCAGGATGCGGCGCTGCTCCTCGGTCTTGGCGAAGATAAAGATCGTCGGCGCGTCGATGCCGGGGATCGGCTGGCGCTCGGTGTTGAACAGCACCTTGATCTTGCCGCTCTCGATCCAGCCGGGACGACCGGCGCGCAGTGAGGTGATGCTCTGGCACAGCCCGTGGATTTCGCGCCGCTCCATTGCGAGCGAGGCTGCCGTGCTCGACCCGTAACCCTCGACCAGCTTGAGCTTCATGCCGAGCAGCTTCGAAAACAGTGGCGGCATCGTGCTGGTCCCCGTGCCCGCGCCCGCGCCGCCAAGCAGGATCTCGGTATCGAACAGTTGCTCGGCGCGTTCGGCCGGCGAGCCTGCCATCACGGCGCACACATAGTTCGAGACTTCGGGGCTACCGATCCAGTTGAGCTTGGCGGGGTCGAAGCGGACATTCTTGTCGCCCATCACGGCCTGCAGCGGCAGATTGCGGCCGATCATGCCGATCGTGCCGCCGTCGCGCGGCGCCTGGTTGAACAGGTGGTTGGCCATCACGATGCCGCCCGCGCCCGGCATGTTCTGCACGATGAAACTCGGCGCGCCCGGCATGTGCCGCGGCCAGTGCCGTGTGACGAGGCGCGACCACTGGTCGTAGTCGCCGCCTGCCGCCGTGCTGACGATGAAGCGGATCTGCTTGCCTTGGTAGAACTCCTGCGCCGTCTGCGCCTGCACGGACGAAAAGCAACACGCAGCAGCCACAAGCGTCACGGCTCCTGCGATCCCTGCAACGACTGCCTTCATGGCTAGGCCCTCCCGTTGAACGCACCTCTTTGCAAGACGATGGACGGTGCGCTCCTTTCAGGGACGATATTCCACCTGCAAAACTCGCGCTATGCTCCAGACGGAAATCGTACGGAACTGCGGTGTCGGCCCAGCCTTTTCCCGACCCTCGATAAGCCGTCGAGAAACTACCGGAGGACGAGAAGATGTTGGTCAGGTTCATAGCCCGCGCGCTGGCAACGGTATCCGCACTCGCCACAACGCCCGCGATTGCACAGGATTACCCGTCCAAGACGGTGACGATCGTCGTGCCGCTTGCGGCGGGCACCGGCATGGACTCGGTCACGCGGATCTATGCGGAGGAGCTCGCCAAGGCTTTGGGCAAATCGGTCGTGGTCGAGAACCAGCCGGGCGCCGCGCTGATGCTGGCGACGCAAAACGTGGCCAAGGCAACGCCGGACGGGCACACGCTGCTGGTCTCGACCACGTTGCCGATGACGGCCGCGCATCTGCTCTCGAAGAAGGTCAACTACGATCCGGACCGGGACTTCGTGCCGCTCTCGATGTACCTGACATCGCCGTTCGTCGTGATCGTCAATCCCGCGCTCGGCGTCGATTCGATGCAGGCGCTGGTCGCTCTCGCCAAGGCGCGCGGCGCCGATCCCCTCACCTATGCGTCATCAGGCACCGGCGGGCTGACGCATCTGGCCATGGAGATCGTCAAGAAGGACTTCGGCTTTGCCGCCAACCATGTGCCGTATCGCAACTCCGGCCAGATCGTGACGGATGTCGTCGGCGGTCATGTCGCCGCCTCGATGTCCGAAACAGGGATTGCGCTGGGGCTCATCAAGGACGGCAAGCTCAAGGCCCTTGGGATCACGTCCTCGACCCGTCATCCGCAGTTGCCCGAGGTTCCGCCGCTGGCGGAGGCGGCAGGCGGCAAACCCGGTTTCGAGGCGGTCGCCTGGCATGTGCTGGTGGCGCCCGCGGCGACGCCAAAGCCGATCGTCGACCGGCTCGTCACTGAAATGACGCGCATCACGGCCGCGCCAGCGTTTCGGCAACGCGTGTCCGCCATCGGACTTGTTCCCCGCGCGCCCACCACTGCCGATCAGATGAAGGCCTTCATCGCATCTGAGCGCACCCGCTGGGGCAGCACGATCAAGTCCCTCGGACTCGAAGGATCGCAGTAGCCGATGGGTTCGTCACACGAGACTGGCCAAGAGGCTGAGGTGTTGCCGCAACACAAATCGTGTCAATATGCAAAATCACCTCGATTCCACCGTACTTCTGAACATCTATTCATTGCGGCGCCGTGTTCTTGTCTTCAACATAAGTGATAAGATTGATCTCGGAATCAACCTCGGGAGAACTACAGTGACCTACATGAACAAACTTGCGCTGAGCGCTTCTGCTGCGGCCGCGCTGGTTTTTACCGCGTTGACCGCACACGCACAGCTTGCTCCGCCAGCGCCTAAGGCAGCGCCCGCCGTTCCTGCTGCTCCGGCTGCCAAGGCGCCGCCTGCTGCTCCGGGCGCTCCTGCAGCAGCTAGGGTCTTGCCGGCGAAGAAGCCGGCGGCTCCTGTCTCCACGTGCAACAAGCTCGAAGAGAAGTCCTGCGCGACCAACACCGACTGTTCGTGGATCGCTGCCACAAAGCGCAAGGACGGCAAAGAAGTTTCGGCCTATTGCCGCAACAAGCCGAAATCGACCAAGGCAGCGCCGAAGAAGGTCGACGCCAAGGCTGCGACGCCTGCTGCTGCAACGACAGCTCCGACTGCTCCTCCGGCTGCCGCGCGCGCACCGGCAGCACCGGCCGCCAAGGCTCCGCCGGCAACGACCAAGTAAAGCCCTAGACGGGACTTGAACCAACGCTACGGCGCCCCTCGGGGGCGCCGTAGTCATTTCAGCCTCGGTTGGAACCCATCCAGGGCAGCATCATCAGACCAAGTGGCCAGCCCAGCATCGCGGACTGTGCATCCTGCTGGGGCGGTCGAGCGGTCTGCGCTGCCGCCACGGGGCCACGAGTAATCTGCGCCGCCGCGTGCCCGCCAGCGGTGCGATAGGCCGCATAGGCAGAATTGAAGTCGATCACGTTCGGCGGCAGCGTCGGTACGTCCCACGCGGTTGGGGCCGGCATCGCGAACGGCCAAGGGTTCCACGGCGCGGATTGGCCGGCAAACAAGGCCGGGAACAGGCCATTCATGGCCGGCGCGGGCCAACAGCTGGCTCCGCCCCAATTGCCCAGCATGCCCAGTTGCATCGCACTCGCCACTGTTTCCGGCAGATGGTCGACGGGATGGCCGGGCTGCAGCCAGAACATCGGATCGAACGGCGAGCGGTAGGGCGCGCGATACCACGACCGCGGAGCCGCATAGGCCGCAGCCGGGCTCGGTTCGCGTGGCGTCTCAGGGGTAAATGTACGAGCCGGCAGCGGCTGGCGCTCATACGGCCCAGTGGTCTTTTCCGCCGGCTGAACCAGCGTTGCCGTCCACATCGATGCGGCTGCGGCTGTTGCCTCCGTCGCGACGGCGAGCGGCGCGAAAACGGCAGCCGCTACGGCTTCCGCCCAGGACGTTGCGAGGTTCTCGCTTGACTGAGGGACTTGCATTTAGGCCTTCCAATCGTGTGTTCGATCAGCCTGACGCCATGTCGCGGCGGAGCTGGGCGCATAGCAAAGCATTATGTGCGATGCAGCAATAATTTTGCTGCATCGCAACATCGAACGCAAATCAGATATCGCGTAGAATGCTGGTGTTCGGGCCCAATCAAAAGCTTCCGGTGCACGTGGGTTCAATATTTGAAAACTACAACACAATCAAAATGTTGCCCGGTGTTCCGTCAGCGCGGCAGCGGGCGTTCCGGATCGGTTCCGGCGCTGATGCTGGGCCCATTCATGGGACCGTGCAACTCGAGCACGGCCTGAGGCGCTGCAACATTGGCCGCTGGCGCCGCTGGTGAGCCAGCCGATTGCGTCAACCTGACATCGATGCGATTGGACAGGAGATTGACGACACCGGTCGCGGACCAGGTTCCGTCCGCGGAGCGGGCCTCGGCGCTCTCGGTCAACACGGTGCCGTCACGCAGCACCAGTCGCAGGTCCATCTGATCGAAGTTGGTCGAGCCCCGCGCGGCAGGATCCCACCCGGTCACTTCCTTGGTGCGCGCCGCTGTTGCAAGAGCTCGCAAGTCAAGCCCAACCCGCACGCCTTCCGGCAGTCGCACCGCGAACTTTCCAGCCAATCCCTGGAATACATCCTGCAATGTCGCGCCCGTCCCTGCGATATCCGCGACGACATTTGCCTGCCCTTGCACGATCGGGCGACCCGTCAGTGAGCTCGACAGCGGCCCCAGGTCGACCCGGTCCAGCTTTCCGCGCAAGGTGAATTTCGGCAGATACCCCGTGAAGTCGGCGGTGATCTGGCCCCCACCTTCGCCGCCATTGAACTTGAGTTCGGCGAGATCTGCGAGCAACCGGCCATCCTTGAGCGCAATGGTAGCGGCAGACCGCCCCAGCTCGAAGCCGCCCAGCACCACCTTGTCGGCGGAAATCCGCAAATCGGCATCCAAATGCAGGCCGAGCGGAACGGTCAGCACACCCGCGGCAAATGTGGACCAGCTGAACGGCTCGGCAGCCTCACGCGGGTTACCGGCGAAGTATGGCTTAGTATCGATCACCTTATAGGCGAGCGTGCCGGTGACGACAGGGCGCGGCGCGCCAACGCGCATCGCCAGAACGCCGGTCGCCTCGTTACCGTCCATGCGGGCACTGGCGTTCTCGAACGTCAAGGTGTTCCGCGTCAGGCTCATGTCGCCGCGGATCGCCGCATTGCGTAATCCAGGCCCGCTCGGCCAATGGGCGCCAAACCATCGCGCGGCCTGACGGATCGACGGCACAGTCAGCTCACCCTGGCCCTGCAGGCCGATCTCCTCCGGTGCGGTCACCAGTCGGCCGTCGAAACCAAGGTCGAGATGCGTGCCCTTGAGACTGAGCTTGATCGGCAGCCGGCTCGACGCAGGCCCGCTGCGCTCGATTTGTCCGGTGTTGGCGGTCGCATCGAGCGTGATGGGCTGTCCACGGAGCACCCCACTGCCCTTAACCGCAACGAGCCCGCGCCGCCGCAACGACACCTCGGCCTTGACGTCGGTTATCGTCTCGGGCGCATCGCCGAGAAAACTCATCGTCGCGGTGGTACGACGCAGACTGAGCGTCTCGTAGCGTCCTGCGGCTAAAGCCTCGACTACGGGGGCGACGGCGTCACTGGACCGATGCCGGACCGAGCCTTGGGGCCCTATGGCGCCCCCGATCACGATTGTCGCGTTGAATAGCCTGACACTGTGGCCTGCGGGTACAGGGTTGGAGCCTGGACCATTGTCGACCAAGGAAACAGGTCTGCCCTGGCCGTCGACTAATGCGATCGTACCGCGTTCGATCCTGATGTTCGGCGATCCCACGATCGTCACCGGCTCGGTGATCGTGAACGCGTCACTCGGTGCGGCCTCGACGGCATCGCTGACGATATCGAATGAATACAGACTCAAAACGATCGGCAGTGCCAACCCCAGGCCAAGCCACACCGTAAG
>CAMDPA010000153.1 GCA_945903565.1 Devosia equisanguinis
TCCCATCTACACGAAATCGAGCTTCTCGGCCTTCAAGATGTCGGCCAGCGAATCAAGTGCCGGTTCGGTGTAGTGCGTGATGCCGATGTAGCGTAAGCGGCCGGCCTCCTTCCAAGCGCGCAATGTCTTCAGGTGCGTACGCCAGTCGACGAGATTATGGATCTGCATCAAGTCGATGGCTGGCGCGCGCATTTTTTTGGCCGACGCCTCCATCTGCGCGATGCCCGCCTTTTCGCCCGTGGTCCAAACCTTGGTCGCCAGGAACGCCTTGTCGCGCGCGCCCATTTCCGTCAGCAAATCCCCGACGACAGCCTCCGCGCGACCGTACATCGGCGATGAATCGATCATCCGGCCACCAGCTTCGAACAACGTTTCGAGCACCTGCCGGCGCAACTGCCGCTCGGCGCGGTCGGCGCCGATGTCGAACGTCTGCCACGTCCCGAAACCGACAACGGGCATCCATCGCCTCGCCTGTCGAGGGAATTGCGCGTGAAAGCATGGTGGCCCCCTTGGTGGTGGCATACGCCGCGTTGGTTTCCAGGCCGGCAACTGTGAGCACTGCGCCAGCGCCGATCAGAACCTGGCGGCGATTCGCATAGATCGACGATCCTACCTGAGCAGTCATCCGTGCCTCCTGCCCGTGCCTCCTGCTTGCAAGGGTGGCGTCGAAGGTCAAGTCCGCGGTCGCCTCGGTCGCGGAGGTCGACGGCTACGCCCAGCGTCGTGTCCCTTGCCAAGCGCAGCGAACCCCTTGCGGCCCTCCGACATCATCTCGAAACGCAATGCCCCCGCGGTCGGGATTGCTTCAACCAGCTTGACCGTCACGTTGTCGCCGAGCCGGAAGCCAAGCCCACTGCGTGAACCCACCAGCGCATGCGCCCCTTCGTGATGCGTGAAGTAATCGTTGCCGAGCGTCGAAATCGGCACGAAGCCGTCCGCGCCCGTATCCGCCAGCTTCACGAACAAGCCCGAGCGTGTGACGCCGGAAACGCGCGCTGGGAATTCCGCGCCGATTCTGTCCGACAAGTGCGCCGCGATCAATCGGTCCACGGTCTCCCGCTCGGCAGCCATGGCACGCCGCTCAGCCTCGGAAATCTTGCGGCAGACCTCGTCGAGACGGCCGGTCTCCGCCGGATCGAGCCCGCCATCGCCAAACTTCAACGCAGTAACGAGAGAGCGGTGAACCACAAGATCGGCGTACCGCCGAATAGGCGAGGTGAAGTGCGCATACCGCGCAAGATGCAACCCGAAATGCCCGGCATTCTGCGACCGGTAGTCGGCCTGCGACTGGCTGCGCAGCACCACCTCGTTGACGAGTTCCGCCACCGGCAGCCCCTTGGCCGCCGCCAGCACGCGATTGAAGTCGCTGGGCCGGAGCTGGCCGGCAGTCGGCACCTTGAGACCCAACGTATCGAGGAAGTCGCGCAGCTGAACCAGCTTCTCCTTCGACGGCGGCTCGTGCGCACGATAAACAACGGGCGACTTACGCGCTTCCAGCGTCTCGGCGGCGGCGACGTTGGCCGCAATCATGAACTCCTCGATCAGCCGGTGCGCGTCGAGCCGCTCGGGAATGCGCACGCGCTCCACGCGGCCCTCGCTGTCGAGCACGATCTTGCGTTCGGGCAGATCGAGATCGAGCGGTCCACGCTCTTCCCGCGCGATCTTGACCGCGGCATACGCCCGCCACAGCGGCTCCAAAGCGGTCTTCATCAAGGGCACGCACTTGGGCGACGGATTGCCGTCGATGGCCGCCTGTGCCTCCTCGTAGGCAAGCTTGGCCGCCGAACGCATCACCGCGCGCATGAACGTATGGCTGCGCTTCTTGCCGCGCGCATCGAAGATCATACGCACGGCAAGGCATGGCCGCTCCTCGCCTTCGCGCAGCGAGCACAGATCGTTCGACAACCGCTCGGGCAGCATCGGCACGACGCGGTCCGGGAAATAGACCGAGTTGGCCCGCAACAGGGCTTCCCGGTCCAGCCGCGTGCCGGGGCGGACATATTGAGCGACATCGGCGATGGCGACGATGACGATGTGACCGCCGGGATTGTTGGGATTGTCGTCGGGGGTCGCGTGGACGGCATCGTCGTGGTCGCGGGCGTCACTGGGGTCGATGGTGAGCAGCGGAATGCCGGTCAGATCGGTGCGGCCTTCACGGCCAGCAGCCGGCCCAACTGCAGGCAAAGCTTCCGCCTCGGCCATCACCGTGTCCGGGAACGCTTCGGGCAAACCGTGCGCGTGGATCGCGATCAGGCTGATCTTGCGCTGATCCCGGGGATTCCCGAGCGTCTCCACGATCCTGGCGCCAGGCGCCGCATGACGCCCGCGCACGCGGATATCGAAGCGGACGAGGTCGCCGTCCTTGGCGTCGCCGTCGTCGCCGTGCTCGACCTTCCAGTCGCGAAGGTCCTTGCGGCTGATCGGTAGCACGTGACCGCCACCGCCGCGCTTGTCCTGACGGTAGATGCCGAGCATCCGCATCTTCTCGCGCGGCAGCTTCTTGATCGGCTCGGCGGCATAACGAGGCGCATTCTCGTCATCTTCGACGTGGTTATCCTCCGCGTCGAGCTGGCGAATACGCGCCAACACACGGTCGCCTATACCCAAATCGGCGGCATCGACACTGCGCACCTTGTCGTGCGCCGAAATACGCGCCCGCGGCGGGGCGCCATCCTCGTTCCAGGTCACGGGTTCCGCGATCAACTCGCCATCGGCATCGCGGCCAACGATTTCGAGCACGGCCGTGGGAGGAAGCCCACCGCGCTTCTTCATTTCCTTGCGGTTGCCTGCGATGGCGCCTTCCCGCGACATCTCAGCCAGCAGTCGCTTCAGCTCGATTCGATCGTCGCCGCGCACATTGAACGCGCGTGCGATCTCGCGCTTGCCGACCTTGCCCTCGGTCTCCGCCAGGAAGCGGACGATCTCTTCCTTCGTCGGCATACGGCTCCGGCCGGGCTCGGGCGAACCTTTCGACGGGCGGGGCTTCTTGCTCATGATGACGGCCTTTGGCTCAACTTTCGACGCTCTCGGTCTGCTTGCCCTTGGCGGCGGTCTTACCGCCCTTCTTGGCCGCTACCTTCTTGGCGGGCGCCTTCTTGGCCGCCGCTTTCTTGGCCGCCGCTTTCTTGGCGGGCGCCCTCTTCTTGCCTTTGCCACCACCGGCTTCAACGCGCGCCGCCAGAAGCTCGATCGCCTCGGCCACCGTAACGTCCGTCGGCTCCTTGCCTTTAGGCACGTTGGCATTGACCTTGTTGTGGCTGATGTAGGGACCGTACTTGCCCGACAACACCTCGATCTGGCCACCGTCGGGATGCTCGCCCAGATCCTTGAGCACGGTCTTCTGCGCCGCGCGGCCAAAGCGGCCACCTTTGCCCGCGACCTTGTCCGCAATCAGCACCACGGCGTGGTTGATGCCGACGGTGAACAGGTCCTCCCAGTTGGGCAGGTTGGCATAGGTCCTGTCGTGCTTGACGTAGGGACCATACTGGCCGAGCGCTGCGGTAATCATACTGCCCGAATCCGGGTGCGCGCCGATCTCGCGTGGCAGCGATAGCAACTTGAGCGCCATCTCCAGATCGAGATTGGCGAGTTCCACGCCCTTCGGAATACCCGATCGCTTCGGTTTCTCGTCCTTGCTGGCTGCTTCACCCAGCTGCAGATACGGCCCGAACCTTCCCGACTTGATGACCACATCGAGACCCGACTCCGGATCCTGTCCGAGCACCTTGCCGTCGGCGGCGGCTGCCTCGCCACCGTCGCCATTCGCATCGCTGAACTGGCGCGTGTAGCGGCACTCCGGATAGCCCGAGCAGCCGATGAAAGCGCCGAACTTGCCCGAAATCTTCATCGACAGCTTGCCGGCGCCGCACTTGGGACACAGGCGCGGATCGGAGCCATCACCCTTGTCGGGGAAAATGTGCGGCCCGAGCATCTCGTTGAGCGCATCGAGCACCTCGCCGACGCGCAGGTCTTTGGTTTCGCCGACAGCCGCGGTGAAGTCGCGCCAGAAGTCGTGCAGCACGTCCTTCCACTCGAGCTTGCCGTCGGAGATGAGATCGAGCCGCTCTTCGAGATCGGCGGTGAAATCGTACTCGACGTAACGCTTGAAGAAGCCGGCGAGGAACGCGGTAACCAACCGGCCCTTGTCCTCCGGCACGAGGCGCTTCTTGTCGACTTTGACGTAGCCACGGTCCTCGATCACGGCGAGCGTGGACGCATAGGTCGAGGGACGGCCGATGCCCAGCTCCTCCATCCGCTTGACCAGCGTCGCCTCGGTATAGCGCGGCGGCGGCTGAGTGAAGTGCTGCTCGTCCTCGACAGCCTTGTCCTTCAGCTTGTCGCCTTCCGCGAGCGGCGGCAGACGGCGGGAATCGTCCTCCTCGTCGGCGGTGTCGTCCTTGCCCTTCTCGATCACGCGCTGGCGGTCGTCGCGGCCCTCCTCGTACAGCTTCATGAAGCCATCGAAGGTCACGACCGAGCCGCTGGCGCGCAGCCCATAAGCCTTGCCGTCGCGGCCCTTGACCTCGAGCTCGACCGTCGTTTGGTCCATTTCGGCGGAGGCCATCTGGCTCGCCATCGTGCGCTTCCAGATCAGCTCGTACAACCGCGCCTGATCGCGCTCGAGATACTTCGCGACCTCCTGCGGCGTGCGGCGGACATCGGTCGGGCGGATGGCTTCGTGGGCTTCCTGCGCGTTCTTCGCCTTGGTCTTGTACTCGCGAACGAAGGGGGCGACGTAGCGCTTCCCCATGTCGCTTTCGATGGCGGCACGAATATCGGTGATCGCCTCGGGAATAATCGTGATGCCGTCGGTTCGCATGTAGGTGATGAGACCGACCGTCTCGCCGCCGATATCGAGGCCTTCATACAGGCGCTGGGCGAGCTGCATCGTCTGCTTGGCGGAGTAGCCGAGCTTGCGCGAGGCATCCATCTGCAGCGTCGAGGTCATGAACGGCGCATACGGGTTGCGCTTGACCGCCTTCTTGTCGACCGACGCGATCCGGAACTCGCTGTTCTCGATCGCAGCCTTGATCGCCTTCGCGCTGGTCTCGTCCTTGATGTCGAGCTTCTTCAGCGTTGTGCCGGCGACCGTGGTCAATCGCGCGCGGACATCCTCGCCCTTGGCGGTCGAGAGCATGGCCTCGATCGTCCAGTATTCGTCGGTCTTGAACGCCTCGATCTCGGCTTCGCGGTCGCAGATGAGCCGCAGCGCCACCGACTGCACACGGCCAGCCGATTTTGCGCCCGGCAACTTGCGCCACAGCACCGGCGACAGCGTGAAACCGACGAGATAATCGAGCGCCCGGCGGGCCAGATAGGCCGAAACCAGCGGCTGGTCGATCTCCCGCGGATTGGCCATCGCATCGAGGATCGACTGCTTGGTGATGGCGTTGAAGGCCACCCGCTCGACGGTGGTGCCCTTCTTGATAGCCTTCTTCTTCTCCAGCAGCCGCAGGATGTGCCAGGAGATCGCTTCGCCTTCCCGATCAGGGTCGGTTGCGAGGATCAGTTTGTCGGCGCCTTTTACGGCTTCCGCGATCTCGCGCATGATCTTGGCGGACTTGGTGTCCTCCTCCCACTTCATCGCGAAATCGTTGTCGGGCTCGACCGAGCCATCCTTCGCGGGGAGGTCGCTGACGTGCCCAAACGAAGCCAGCACCTTGAAGTTTGGCCCTAAATACTTGTTGATTGTCTTGGCCTTAGCAGCCGACTCGACAATGACGACGTTCATGAAATCCAACTTCTTGTTGTTCGTGGATTTGACGGAGTTGGCCGAGTGACCGGCTCATTGCCATCCGCCCTTCCAGGCGTGCGCCTCCAGGGGGATCAGTGCGCGGCAGTGCGGCAAGCGGGGGGAACATGGGTGATCCGGGCTTGGCTGTCAAACAGCGACACGCAGAAACCACCCAAGGTCGATAAATTGGATGACTACACACCAAATAGTTGTTTTTCGTCGATAGGTAGGGTAAATACTACAATCATAGATTGATTAATGCGGAAAAGAGGCGGGAGGCATGTCCTTGAAGTTGCACTCAGATCCAGATCACACTGACCCCAACATTGAAACAGCGCAAGGCAAAGCGGGCAAATCCGCCGAATCCAAGTCGGCTACCAAGCAGGCCCAGAAGGTACACCCGGACGCCTCGGGAGAGGAAATGCCGTCGCAGGCCGAGACGCTCGACTACCTCATCGCGCTCACGATCCAGATCAAGAAAATGGCCGAGCGCGCGGGGTTTCGGCGCCTCGGGCTCATCCTGATGCTGGCCGAGCAGGAGGCCCGCCAGCAGATGGTGAGCAACGACTCCTCGCCGCCAAAAGGCATGCGTTAACCCGAACGCGGCTTCAGCGAGACAAGCTGCCCCCCATGGAACTCCACGGCCCCGACCAGTGCCAGCTCCATGATCGCGACCTGAACCAGGCGTGCGGGAAGACCGGTTGCCCGCACGATTTCGTCGACGTTGACCGGCGCTGGGCCCAGCGCCTGCTCAACCACAGATAGGGCTGCACTCGACGCTTCTTCACCTGGTAGACTACGTGTCGCTGGCGGCGTTCTAGGTGGTAGAATGCCGACTCCACTTGGGAGAACGACCGGCAGAGTCGACTCAGCATCTGTAGAAGTAGACGCTGGCCGTGGTTCCGGCCATGACGACGGCTCGATGGCCACCTCAGGTCTCACCTGCAACGCCGCTCGATGGGTCGTCAGCGCCTGCAGCACATCCTCCGGCGCGGTCGCTATCCCCGCGCCATCCTTGATGAGCTGGTTGGTCCCCTCCGCACGCGGGTCGAGCGGATGGCCAGGCACCGCGAACACATCCCGCCCCTGCTCGTTGGCCAGGCGCGCCGTGATCAGCGTTCCCGACCGCCGCGCAGCCTCGACCACAACGACCGCACATGCCATGCCTGAGATGATGCGATTGCGGCGCGGAAAGTCCTGCGCGCGCGGCTGGAACCCAACCGGCTGCTCGCTGACCAGACATCCGCGCTCGCCGATGTCGGCATGCAACGCCGCGTGCTCGGGCGGATAGATGTTGTCGATCCCGCCGGCGAGCACCGCGACGGTGCCGGTCGCCAACGTCGCCTGATGCGCGGCCCCGTCGATCCCCCTGGCCAACCCCGAGCACACGACATAGCCCGCCGCCCCGAATGCGTCCGCGAACATGCGCGCAAGCTTGATGCCCGCCGCCGACGCCTGCCGCGAACCAACGACGGAGATCATCGGCCGGCCCAGCACGTCGACGCGCCCCTTCACATAGAGCAGTGGCGGCGCACCTTCGGTGAAGGCGAGCGGCGCGGGAAACCCAGGCTCGATATTGAACACAAGCTGCGCCCCCGCGCGTCGCGTCGCTTCGATCTCGGCTTCGGCCTGCGCTTCAGGGCAAATGCGAATCGGACGCGAACGCCCCGCACGCTTGCCGAGCTCCGGCAACGCCGCGAGCGCCTCGCGCGCACCGCCGTAGTGATTGATCAGCGCACGAAACGTGGCCGGCCCGACGTTCTCCGAGCGGATCAGACGAAGGCAGGCGAGGCGCTGCGCGTCATCGAGCACCGCGATTGGCAGCGGTGCGGCCGAAAACAAATCTTCCGACTCAGCTCTTGGCACCGATTTTCGGCTCCTCGCCCTTCATGAGCCGCTGGATGTTGGCGCTGTGTTTGTAGATCAACAGCACGCTCAGCGGGGCGAGCAGAACGGCAAGCAGCGGCGCGCCGAGCAGCCAGACGACGATCGGCGTCGCGGCGCTGGCGACCAGTGCGGCAAGCGAGGAATAGCGGACCGCCAGCGCAACCAGCAGCCAGATGCCGCAGAACACCGCCGCCGCCTGCCACATCAATCCGAGCAGCACCCCGATGTAGGTCGCGACGCCCTTGCCTCCTTTGAAGTTGAGCCACACGGGATAGATGTGACCTAAGAACGCGCCAAGGCCGCCGGCGGCTGCAAAGTGAAGCAAGGATGCAGCTGGCAACGGCAGGGACGGCACCGCGCCTGGAACGGAATTCGCCAAGACATGCCGGGAAACGAACCAAGCGCCGAAGATCCAAGCGACGTGAACCGCAGCCGTCCCCTTCAGCGCATCGAGCAGCAGGGTCGCCGCAGCCAATCCCTTGTTGCCGGTGCGCAGCACGTTGGTCGCGCCGATGTTGCCTGATCCAACGTTGCGGATATCACCCAGACCCGCCGCCCGCGTCAGCAGCAGGCCGAACGGTATCGAGCCGAGTAGATAGCCGATCGCGATGGCGGCGAGCAGCGGCAGGGTCGTGGCGCCCATTCGTATCAGGTCCAGTGTGTAAGGTTTTCCCTCTCCCCGCCCTTCAAAGGGGGAAGAGATATGCTCAACCGTACTGGTACACGGTCTGGCCCGCAACCATGGTGCGCAACACGCGGCCGTGCAGCGTGCGCTCGTCGAACGGCGTGTTCTTGGACCGCGCCTTCATCTGCTCGCGATCGACGACCCAGACTTGGTTGGGATCAAACAGCGTGAGGTCGGCCGGCGCTGCCTTCTCCAAACGGCCCGACTTGAGCCCGAGGATCTGCGCCGAATTGATCGTCAACGGCTTCAGTAGATGGGCGAGCGGCACGCGGTCTTCGTGATGCAGCTTCATAACCGCGGCCAGCAGCGTCTCCAGACCGATGGCACCCGGCTCGGCTTCCGCGAACGGCCGCCGCTTCACGTCGGCATCCTGCGGATCGTGGCTCGATACGACCACGTCGATCTCGCCTTCGGCCAGCGCGCGAACCAGCGCCTTGCGGTCCTCCTCCGAACGCAGCGGCGGGCGCAGCTTGAAGAACGTGCGGTACGGGCCGATATCCTCCTCGTTGAGCGTCAGATGATGCATCGAGACGCCGCACGTCACCGGCAGTTTGCGCGCCTTCGCCGCCTTGATGATCGCGACGCTTTCCGCGCACGAAAGTGTCGCCGCGTGATAGCGCCCGCCGGTCATCTCGACGAGGCGGATGTCGCGCTCCAGCATGATGACCTCGGCCATCTTGTGGATCGCGGGCAGGCCGAGCCGCGCCGAAGTCGGGCCGGAGTTCATCGACCCGCCCGCCGCCAGATAGCGGTCCTCCGCGAAGTGGACGATCAGCGCATTGAAGTCGCGGCTGTAGAGCAGCGCATTGCGCATCACCTTGGTGTCGGCGACGCTGGATTTGCCGTTGGAGAACGCGATCGCGCCGGTCCGCTTCAGCAGGCCGATCTCCGTCATCTCCTTGCCTTCGAGGCCCTTGGTCAGGGCGGCGCAGACATGGACATTCACCACGCAGTTATCGCGCGCGCGGCGCTGGATAAAGTCGACCAGGGCCACCTGATCGATCACCGGATTGGTGTCGGGCATGACGACGATGGTGGTGACGCCGCCCGCCGCCGCCGCCTCGCCCGCGGTGCGGATGGTCTCGCGGTGCTCGTAGCCGGGCTCGCCCATGAACACCTGCATGTCGATCAAGCCGGGGCACAACACATGGCCCTTGCAGTCGATCACGTCCGCTCCAACAGGCGCATTGCGGCGCAGATGGCCGCCGAGATCGGCGATCACGCCGTCCTTGACGAGCAACCCGCCCGGCTCGTCGAGACCGCTGGCCGGATCAACCAGCCGCGCGTTGATGAAGATCGTCGTGCCGGCGAGCGGCTTGGAGGTGTTTATTGCCATGCTGGTGATCCGTCTTATGCCAAATCCGTCAGCTCCGTAGGTTGGGTCAAGCGTAGCGCGACCCAACATTTTCCGTGATGCCGTGGATTGTTGGGTCGCGCAATTGCTTGACCCAACCTACGCGTAACATCTGCCTCACTTGTTCGGCAGATGGCGGGCGAGCGCTTCGAGCACCGCCATGCGCACCGCGACGCCCATTTCGACCTGCTCGTGGATCACGCTGCGCGGACCATCCGCCACCGTCGAGGAAATCTCGACCCCCCGATTGATCGGGCCCGGATGCATGACCATGGCGTCCGGCTTGGCGACCGCCAGCTTTTCCTCGTCGAGTCCGAAGTAATGGTAGTATTCGCGCGTCGACGGCACGAACGAGCCCGCCATCCGCTCCCGCTGCATCCGCAGCATCATCACGACATCAGCGCCGACCAGGCCTTCCCGCATCCGGGTGAACACCTTGACGCCCAGCTTTTCGGGCTGCGGCGGCATCAGCGTGGAGGGACCGATCAGTCGCACCTCCGCCCCCAGCTTGTTGAGCAGATCGATGTTCGAGCGCGCCACGCGGCTGTGCACGACATCGCCGCACAACGCCACGACGAGCCCGGCGATCCGCCCCTTGGCGCGGCGCATGGTGAGCGCGTCGAGCAGGGCCTGCGTCGGGTGCTGGTGGGCGCCGTCGCCGGCATTGACGACCGAGCAGTCGACCTTCTGCGACAGCAATTCCACCGCGCCGGCCGCATGATGCCGCACGACGATGATATCGGGCCGCATCGCATTCAGCGTTTGCGCGGTATCGATCAGCGTCTCGCCCTTCGACATCGACGACGTCGCGACGTTCATGTTCATGACGTCGGCGCCGAGCCGCTTCGCCGCAAGCTCGAACGAGGCCTGGGTGCGGGTCGAGGGCTCGAAGAACAAATTGATGAGCGTGCGGCCACTCAGCAGCGGCCGCTTCTTGTTGACCTGGCGATTATTGTCGGCCGCCTTGTCCGCGACGTCGAGGAGAGTCGTAATCTCCTCCGCCGTCAGGTTGGCGCACGTGAGCAGATGCCGATGCGGGAACATGAGCACCTCTGTCGATTGAATATCCGTCATTAAAGTCGGTTCTATATGGATAAGCCCCCTTTAGCGCAAGGGCGAGACCGCCGCAGATCACAGGAATCCCCGGCGAATAATCATCTAATCCTGCACATCGCCCCACCGCCGTCCAACACATGCCTCAATGCCCAGCGAGGTTGGTGGCGGACAACCTTGAGAGCGCGGCGCAGCCAACCGAGATGGCCTAAGGACGGATCGCAAAATAGCTGAATCGTGATCTGTGTGCGTTCGACCGTGTGACTCGGCAGCGCGGGATTCCTTGTCCCGGCGAACAGTCGTACGCCGTTGCATGATCGACAGACAAGCCATTCGGCAAAGATGGGAAGCCGTCGGGTGCAAACTCGACGAGCGGG
>CAMDPA010000154.1 GCA_945903565.1 Devosia equisanguinis
ACGGATGCACCTCGAGCTCACCGAACATGCGGCTGAGACGCACGTGCTCTGATGTCGTGAGGTTCTGTGCCCGCGCGAAGATCACCTTGTGCTCGACCAGCGCCGCTTCGAGTGCCTCGAACGTCGCCTGATCGAGCGGTTGCCTGAGATCCAGTCCATTGACCTCCGCGCCGAGATGGCGGCCATGCCTCACGACCTCGAATGGCGCGGCGATATCTGTACGCGGCGCGCGCTTGACGGCGGTGCTCATGGTGGGCTCCTCGTGGAGAGCATTGATTGTGCTGGGGCCCCAGCTTGGCATAGCAATGCAAGGGGCACCGCCACACCAAACTACAAGGCCCACGGCAAAAAGCGAGAGGGGTGCCGCAGACTACCCCGCCTGGTCCCCAATGCGCGCCAGCGCCTCCTCGCGCCCGAGCGCCACCATGATATCGAACACCGGCGGCGAAACCGTCGAGCCCGTCAACGCGGCGCGCAGGGGTTGCGCGACCTGCCCGAGTTTCTTGCCGGACTGCTCCGCATAGGCGCGCACCAGGGCTTCCAGCGCCGCGACCTCCCAAACGGGCGCGGCTGCAAACGCCTTCGCCAGCTCCGCCAACGTCGCCCGCGCGCCCTCGTCGAGCTGCTTGGCCGCCTTCTCGTCGAGCTTCAGGGGGCGTTGCGCCAGCAGGAACCCGGTGCCCGCCGCCACGTCCTTCAACGTTTTCGCGCGCTCCATCAGCGCGGGCAGGATGGCATCGAGCTTTTCCCAGCCGATGCGGTCGAGCCCCCGAGCGATCTCCGGGCCACCCTCCATCTCCGGCAGCGCCGCCTTAAGCCGCCCGCGGATCTCCGCCGGCTCGGCCTTGCGGATGTAGTGGCCGTTGAGATCGGCGAGCTTGGCGAAATCGAACCGTGCCGCGCTCTTGCCGATACCGTCGAGATCAAACCACTCGATCAACTGCTGCGTCGACATGATCTCGTCGTTGCCGTGGCTCCAGCCCAGGCGCACGAGATAGTTGCGCAGCGCGACCGGCAGGTAGCCCATCGCGCGATACTCTTCCGTGCCCTGCGCGCCGTGCCGTTTTGACAGTTTCGCGCCGTCCGGGCCGTGGATCAGTGGCACGTGCGCGAATACCGGAAGCTCCCAGCCGAGCGCTTGGTAGATCACCGTCTGACGGCTGGCGTTGTTCAAGTGATCGGCGCCGCGGATCACATGCGTGACGCCCATGTCGTGATCGTCGACCACAACGGCGAAATTATACGTCGGCGCGCCGTCGCTGCGCAGGATGATAAGATCGTCGAGCTGGCCGTTCTGGACCACGACGCGGCCCTGCACTTTGTCGTCGACGACCGTCTCGCCCTCGCGCGGGGCCTTGATGCGGATCGCGGGCTTGACGCCGGCGGGCGCATCTTTCGGGTCGCGATCACGCCACGGGCTGCGCACGGGAACGCTGTCCTTGCGTGCCTCGGCATCGGCCCGCATCGCGTCGAGCTCGGCCGGCGTCAGATAGCAGCGGTAGGCTTGGCCCTTCGCCAGCAGCTCCTCGACCACCTGACGGTGCCGGTCCGCGCGCGCGAACTGGAACAGCGGTTCGCCGTCCCAGTCGAGTTCCAGCCATTTCAGCGACCCGAGGATCGCCTCGACGTGCTCCGGCTTTGAGCGCTCACGGTCGGTATCCTCGATCCGCAGCAGGAACGTGCCGCCGGTGTGCTTGGCATAGAGCCAATTGAACAGCGCCGTGCGCGCCCCGCCGATGTGCAAGGTGCCGGTGGGCGATGGCGCAAAGCGCGTAACGACGGGTTTTTGCATGTGATTTCAGATGTGTTGGATGGTTAAGGGGTGATTGACCGGCTGTTTATCACAGCCCGGTCGGCCCGTCTTGGACCGGCTGTGCCGGGGGCATCGGCGGAATTGACCTCGGAAGTGCAAATCGAGGGCAAGAGAGGGGTGGAGGGGCTTGCCCAACAAAAGGGCATTGTTGGGCAAGGCGCCCGAACACCGGGCTTACCCCGGGAGTTGAAATCCGGGGGTAAGACTCCCTGGTTGCCCTCGGAATTGAAAAACGAGGGCAATCCCTCTATATTGCCCTCGGTTTCCAGAACCGAGGGCAACCCGATGACCACCTTGGCCACCCAGACCATGTTCGCAGAGCTGATGCAGCGCTGCCTCGATGCCGAGTTCGACGAAACCTTCGCGGAGCGGGGCAACTTCAGGCGGAAGCTAAGAAAGAACCGCTACTATTGGTACTACCAATGGGACGAGGGCGGGAAGAAGCGCGAGAGCTACGTCGGTCCTGTGACCGACAAGAGTATCACGGATCGCGTCACGAGATTCGCCACGATCAAGTCCGACTACAAGCAGCGCCGCGAGTTGGTTCGCGCTCTGCTCGCGGCAGGGCTACCTTCTCCGCTCTATCCCTCTGGAGAAGTCATCGAAGGGTTCTGGCGGGCCGGGTTCTTCCGGTTGCGCGGCGTACTGGTGGGAACGCTGGCCTACGCCTGTTATGGTCCGCTACTCGGGGTAAAACTTCCCGCAGCCGCCCTTCGGACCGACGATGCAGACTTTGCACAGTTCTGGGGCATTTCCGAAAACCTCGGCGAGAGCATGCGTCCGCCGCTGGAGATCCTACGCGCCTTCGATTCAACCTACCGCGAGGTACCCAACATCAATGATCCCTTCGTGACCACGCGGTACACGAACATTCTCAACTTCAAAGTGGAATTCCTGACCCCGAACCGGGGTAGCGACGAGCACCAGGGAAAGCCCGCACGCATGAAAGCCCTGGCCGGGTCGGGCGCTCAGCCCTTGCGGCACCTCGACTACCTCATTCACCAGCCCGAGCGTTCCGTTGTCCTGTACGGCGGCGGCGTGCCGGTGACCATACCGCGTGCCGAGCGGTACGCTATTCACAAGCTGATCGTTGCGGTCGAACGCCAGGATCAGATCAAGGCAACAAAGGACATCGCCCAGGCGGGCGGTCTGATAGAGATCCTCGCTCGTCGGCGCCCCTTGGAGCTGGCCGAGGCCTGGGCAGAGGCCTGGGCCGTTGGCGACCGGTGGAAAGACAAACTGAACCGCGGCCGTGAGCGCTTGTCTCAGGAGCAACAGGCATTGCTTGCCGAGACAATCGAACGGGCTGAGGTGGCGCGAAAACGCGAGAGGAAGCGGTAAGACACGAGTCCGGTTCAGATCACCGGACCCAGGCTCCGGGGTTGGCAAGCCGGCCGGTTTCCAGTAGGGCCCGGCACGCAGGCGATGAAACAGGAAGAACAACCATGACGACCAGCGGCAACGAGACGGGCGGAACCTCCGACGTCCGCGAACCAGGCCTCGATTTCATCCGGGACATCGTCCAGGCGGACATCACGGCGGGGCGCCACGCCACGATCGTCACCCGTTTTCCGCCGGAGCCGAACGGCTTCCTGCACATCGGCCACGCCAAGTCGATCTGCCTCAATTTCGACATCGCCAACGAGTTCGGCGGCCGCTGCCACCTGCGCTTCGACGACACCAATCCGACCAAGGAAGAGCAGGCCTTCATCGACGCGATCGAGAAGGACGTGCGCTGGCTCGGCTTCGACTGGGGCACGCACCTCTACCATGCGTCGGACTATTTCGAGCGGCTCTACGAGTGGGCCGAGCTTCTGATCAAGTCCGGCAAAGCCTATGTCGACGACCAGAACCCCGACGACATGCGCGCCGCACGCGGTACGCTCACCGAACCTGGCAAGAACAGCCCGTTCCGCGACCGCACGGTCGATGAAAACCTCGACCTGTTCCGCCGTATGCGTGCCGGCGAGTACCCCAACGGCACCCGCGTGCTGCGCGCCAAGATCGACATGGCCGCCGGCAATATCAACCTGCGCGACCCCGTGCTCTACCGCATCCTGCACGCAACCCACCCGCGCACCGGCGACGCGTGGAAAATCTATCCCAGCTACGACTACGCTCATGGCCAGTCCGACGCCATCGAAGGCATCACGCACTCGATTTGCACGCTGGAGTTCGCGGATCATCGTCCGCTCTACGACTGGTTCCTGGAAAACCTCCCGGTGCCGTCGAAGCCCCGGCAGCACGAGTTCGCGCGCCTCAACCTCACCTATACGATCCTCTCCAAGCGCGTGCTGACCGAGCTCGTGCGCGGCGGCCACGTCAACGGCTGGGACGACCCGCGCATGCCGACGCTGGCAGGGCTCCGTCGGCGCGGCGTTCCCGCGGAGTCGCTGCGCGATTTCGTCAAGCGCATCGGTGTCGCCAAGGCCTACAGCACCGTCGACGCGGCGATGCTCGATTTCTCGATCCGCGAAGTGCTCAACAAGGCGGCGCTGCGGCGCATGGCCGTTCTGCGCCCACTCAAGGTCGTGATCGAGAACTATCCCGAGGGGCAGACGGAGGAGCTGGAGGCGGTCAACAATCCGGAGGATGCTAGCGCTGGCTCGCGCATGGTGCCGTTCAGCCGTGAGATCTTCATCGAGCAGGAAGACTTCATGGAGAACCCGCCGAAGAAGTTCTATCGCCTGTCGCCGGGCAAGGAAGTGCGGTTGCGCTACGCCTATTTCATCACGTGCAAGGACGTAGTGCGTGACGCAAAGGGCGAGATCGTCGAGTTGCGCTGCACCTACGATCCCTTGACGCGCGGTGGCAACAATCCGCCCGATGGCCGCAAGGTCCAGGCGACGCTGCATTGGGTCTCGGCGGCCGACGCGATACCCGCCGAGGTTCGCCTCTACGAGCCGCTGTTCAGTACGCCAACCCCGGACGCCGCCAACTTCGCCGCCGATCTTGCGCCGAACTCGCTGGAGGTCGTGAAATCAGCCCGCCTCGAGCCGGCGCTTGCGCATGCGCTCGAGGGAGTGCCGGTGCAGTTCGAGCGCCTGGGCTATTTCTGCCTCGATCCGGATTCAACGACCGGCAACCCCGTGTTCAACCGAACCGTTGGCCTGCGCGACACCTATGCCAAGGAGGTCAAGGCCGGGGCAAAGGACGCAAAGGCGGCCGGTGGGGGGAAGAAGTAGAGCCGGTTGCCGCCCTCACCCCACGTCGATCCGCACTGCGATGGCGGCGCTGGCGATGACGGCGGGATCGTTGTTCTCGGGATCGGGCACATCGAGGCCGCCCTTGACGGCCTTCACGGTGACGTTGCCCACCGGCAGCGAGGCCCGGACTTTCTCGATGTCCACCAGCTCCGGCTTCTGCACGCCGATCGTGACGTCCACGTCCACGTTCTTTTTGTCGATCTTCAGCGACCGGATGAAGGTCAGGGAGCTGTGGTGCAGCGCGTCCTGCACCGCGCGCAGGGCCGCCGTGGTGTAGTTCGAGCCGTGCAGATCGTTGCCGGAGCCGAGCTCCAGGATGACGCGTGTCTTGGCCACGGAAGCCTCCCAAATTTGGTTTTCGAGGCTGACGCCTCAGGCGATGTCGAGACTGACGATGGCGCAGGCGTTGGCGATCAGCGTACTGCCCGTGCCCTCATCGTTCGCGATCTCGAGGCCGCCTTCGACGACCGTCACGGTACCCCGGCCATAGGGCAACACGGCCAGCACCTCGGCCTTGTCCACCGTCTCGGGCCGGGGCACACCGATGTGTACGTCCACGAGCATGGCTTCCAGCGGATGGCCGAGCGCGGGCGCGATCGACAACGAGTTGTGCCACAGCGCATCACGGAGCGCCCTGCACGCAGCCTTGGTCGAGTCCGAGCCACGGATGTCCGTGCCCATGCCGATCTCCAGCACCATGCGCTTTTTCGCCATCGCCTCACCCTGTCGTGGAAGAAATTGCCGTTCGCCCGTCCCGCGCCGACGGATGGGACAGTAGAAGTTAACCGGTGGCGGTTGCAAGGCTACGTCTAATCGGCAGCACACCTGGCATCTTGGCGGCGATAGCCAAGCCGGGCTATCGTCCGCCTCGATATCGCGCTGTCGTGCAGGAGACCGCCCATGAACTACGCCAAATCCGAAGCTAAGGCCGCCTCGCGCGCGCAGTTCCGCGGCGTATGGGCCGCCGTCACCACGCCCTTCACCGCCGACCTCGCCATCGACGAGGCCGGCGTCCGCCGCAACATGCGCCACGTGATCGAGACGCTGAAGGTCGACGGCGTGTTCTGCACCGGTGTGATGGGCGAGTTCTGGGCGCTCACCAAGGAGGAGCGCCAGCGCGTCGTCGAGATCGTGTGCCAGGAGGCGAAGGGCCGCTGCAAGGTGATCGCCCACACAGGGCATCACTCCGCACACGAGACGATCGAGCTCACCAAGCACGCCGAGAAGGCCGGCGCCGACTTCGCGATCCTGATGACGCCGTACTACCCAACCTCCAGCGAGGCGATGGTCTACGACTGGTTCAAGTATGTCGCCGACCGCGTCGACATCGGCATCTGGCTGTTCGACACGCCGTTCTCCAACACGCCGATGCTGTCGCCGGAGATCACCGCGCGGCTCGCCGGCATCCCCAACATCTGCGGCGCGAAGATCGCGCGCCCCGTCGAGCACTACGCCGCCGTGCGCAAACTCGTGGGCGACGAGATCGTGCTGTCGAGCCCGATCGAAGGCGACTTCCTGATGATGATGCGCGAGCACGGCCAGCGCGTGCACCAATCTTCCGCATCGCCGTATCTGCTGCAATCCGCCGCCCGCCAACCGATCCGCGATTACGCCGAGCTGGCGCTCGCCGGGAAATATGCGCAAGCGCAGCCGATTTCCGACAGCTTGAAGGATGCCCGCGCGGTCGGCCGGAAGTGGACCGTTGAGCCCTTCCACCACCACAAGCTGCTTCCGATCGCCGCCATCAAGGCGTGGAGCGAGCTGCACGGAATGGCTGGCGGCCCGGTTCGTCCGCCGCTGCCGCAACTCACCGCCGCCGAACGCGCCGCGCTTCAGGCCGATGTCGAAGCAACCGGCATTCTTGCGGCCGACGGTCGCCGCGCCGCAGCCGAATAGGACGGAAACGCCGATGCGAACCGCACTGCGTCGAATGGCACTGCTCGCTGCAGCCGTGTTTTCTGGTCTGCCCGTCGCCCGGGCTCAATCCTGGCCCACCCAGCAGGTGAAGATCATCGTGCCGCTATCGGCGGGCAGCGTAACGGACATCTTGTCCCGTGCGCTTTCCGACCGTTTGCAGCGCGTATGGCAGCAGCCCGTGATCGTCGAGAACCGGCCCGGTATCGCCGGCACCGCCAGCGTCGCCAAAGGCGCCACCGACGGCCACACCGTGCTCATGACCTCGAACGGCCATGCCGTGCTGGGCGTGATGAACAAGAACCTGTCGTTCGATCCGCTGGCCGATTTCACCGGCGTGACGCAAATCGCCTCGGTCCCGTTCATCCTGATCGCCGCGCCGAGCTTCGAGGTGAAGACCCTCGCGGATCTGATTGCCGCGGCCAAAGCCCAGCCCGGCAAGCTCAACTTCGCCTCGCCGGGCCTGGGCACCAGCGCCCACATCCTGAGCGAATTGTTCAAGCACTCCGCCGGCATCGACGTCACCATGGTGCCCTACAAGGGCGCGCCCGACGCGCATACCGGCATCCTGCGCGGCGATGCGCAGATGTTCTTCTCCGCCGTCAACATCGGCATCGAGTACATCGCCGCCGGCAAGGTGCGCCCGATCGCGATCGCCGCGCGCGAACGCCATGCCAAGCTCCCGGATCTACCCACGATCGCGGAGGCCGGCGTGCCCGGTTTCAGCTACGATGCCTGGTTCGGCCTGCTGGCTCCCTCCGGCATGCCGCGCGCGTCGATTGAGCGGATTGCCCGCGACGTCGCAGCTGTCGTCGCGGAACCGGAAGTCAAGGCGAGCTTCGACAAGCAAGGCCTGATCGCCGCCGTCATCGGCCCGGAACGCTTCGACCGCACGCTGCGCGAGGATACCAAGCGCTATGGCGGCCTCTTTCGCGAGCTCGGGCTGGGGCAGAAGTAGTGGGCCGATAACCAACCGACGCCGTCATCTTTGCGAAGGTCTGGCGTCACGTCACGATCGCGCTTGGCGTGTGCTATATGGCAACCGACCGACTATGTTTTTGACCCACACCAAACGATCTCATGCTGCCCTGAGAACTGGGTCCGGGCCTTCGCCGGGATGACGAGCACGTGAGCGGAATGTTTGGCTTGACGAGCGAGCATACCAATGCTGACCACGACCAAAACTGCCCGGACGAAAATGCCAACTGTATTCATCGACGGCGAAGCCGGCACCACGGGCCTTGGCATCGCCGAGCGCCTGAAGGCGCATGGCGGCGTGCAACTCGTCAGCATCGATGCCGCCAAGCGCAAGGACACCAACGCCAAGCGCGAGCTGATGGCCGGCGTCGATCTCGTCGTCCTATGCCTGCCCGACGATGCTGCCAAGGAGACCGTGGCGCTCGCCGACACGCTTCCCGGCGGTGGCCCCAAGATCCTCGATGCCTCGACCGCGCATCGCGTCGCGCCGGGCTGGGCCTACGGCCTGCCCGAGCTCACAGCGGATCAGCCACTGGCGATCCGAACGGCAAAGCGCGTCGCCAATCCCGGCTGCTATCCCACAGGTGGCATCGCGCTGCTGCGCCCGCTGGTCGATGCGGGCGTGATGCCGTCCGATTATCCGGTCACGGTCAACGCGGTGTCGGGCTATTCCGGCGGCGGCAAGTCGATGATCGAGGCCTACGAAAGCGGCAAGGCGCCCTCGTTCGAGCTGTACGGTCTTGGCCTCGAGCACAAGCACGTGCCGGAGCTGCAGCACTATTCGAAGCTGACACGGCGACCGATCTTCGTGCCGTCCGTCGGCAATTTCCGGCAAGGCATGCTGGTGAGCATTCCCTTGCATCTCGACACGCTGCCGGGCGCGCCGAAGGCGTCCGCGCTGGAAGCCATCCTGTTCCTCCACTATCGCGGTTCGCAGTATGTGAAGGTTCTGGCCGCGAACGATGCGTCGCGCAGCCCCGGCAAGCTCGAAGCCGAGGCCCTCAACGACACGAACTTCCTGGAGCTCACCGTGTTCGCCAACGAAGCGCGCGGGCAGGCCATCCTCATCGCCAAGCTCGACAACCTCGGCAAGGGCGCATCCGGCGCCGCGGTGCAGAACATCGAATTGATGCTGGGTTTGATCTGAGCGAGCGCTGACCGTACAGAGAGGCGCCATGCGCATCACCGAAATCCGCGAGTCGGCAATCAAGCTCGAGAGCAAGCTGCGCAACGCCGCGTTCTCGTTCGATGAGATGACGACCTCGATCGTGGCCGTCGTCACCGACGTGATCCGCAACGGCAAACCGGTCGTCGGCTATGCGTTCAACTCGACCGGCCGCTACGCCTGCGGCGCACAGATCCGCGATCGCCTTGCGCCCCGGCTGATGAAGGCGCAAGCCGCTGGCAAGGTTTCGATCGACCCGCAAGCGTTCGATCCGGACGCGGTGCTCGCCGCCATGATGGTCGGTGAGAAGCCCGGCGGCGACATGGAGCGCTCGGTCGGCATCGGCACGATCGAGATCGCAGTGTGGGACGCCGTCGCCAAGATCGCGGGGCAGCCGGCCTATCAACTCATCGCCGACCGCTACAACGGCGGCAAGGTCGACCGCGACGTGTTCTGCTACGTCGGCGGCGGCTGGTATCTTCCCGGCAAGGGCGTTCCGGAATTGCTCGACGAAGTCCGCCGCTATCTCGACTGGGGCTACACGCTGATCAAGATCAAGGTCGGCGGCGTGCCGCTCGGCGAGGACGTTGCGCGCATCGAGGCTGTTCTGAAACTGCTCGGCGATCCCAAACGTCTTGCGCTGGACGCCAACTGCGGGATCGGCCCGGACAGGCGTCCGGCCTACGCGAAAGCCATCAAGCCCTATGGCCTCCGCTGGTTCGAGGAAGCAGCGCACCCCGTCGATTATGCCGGCAACGCCGAATTTATCGCCCAGTACGAAGGCGCGGTGGCAACCGGAGAGAACTTGTTCTCGGTCGAAGACGTGGTCAACCTCACGCGCTATGGCGGCATGCGGCCGGGCCTCGACATCATCCAGGCCGACACGCCGCAAAGCTACGGCATCGGCACCCTCGCGCGCATGCTAGCCGCGTTGACACCGATGGGCTGGACCGCGCGCGACGTGCTGCCTCACGGCGGCAACATGATGTCACTCAACTTCGCGGCGGGTCTGGGCCTTGGTATGTGCGAAGCCTACCCGGACGCGTTCGGCGTGTTCTCGGGCTACGCCGACGACTTGAAGGTTCTCGACGGGGTCATCCGCGCGGGCGACTGGCAAGGCTTCGGATTCGAGCGTCAGCGGGAGCTGCACGCCTTGATGGCGAAAGCCGGCTGATCGATCCCGCTCAAACCTGCTAGGCAGCCACCGCCGGCTTGCGGAACGCCTTCGCAGGCTTGCCGCTACCGATGCCACCGCGGCGCTGGTCGCCGCCACCCATCGCCTTGCGCCGGGCATTGCTGATGCGTTCGCACGCCTTGGCCACCTTGTCGGCCTCCTCGGCGCTGCGTGTAACGATCAGTACATCCGGCGGCGCGTCGGCCTCGCGCTCCTTCTTCTTGTCGGGATTGCGCATGAACAAACCGATACCGATCGTTCCCTCCTCGCCGCGAATGTCGGCAAAGGTTGGATCTGGCCTCAGCGTCTTCACGCTCTCGATGTTCGACCACGAATAGCTTGCACTGCCAACGAGGCGCTTCACCACGAGTTCTTCGCCCGTCAGGTCGATCGTCACATCGCCGAGCGACTCGACGGCTGCCTTGGCCAGCATGATACATCCGCCGCCGACGAGTAACAGCAAGGCGATGAGATACAGCGGCATCTCGTGTTGGATGACTGCGGCCGCAATCGTAACGATCGTCAGCGTGGGGACCACGACAAAGAAAATCGCCAGCGGTGACTTATGCGCCGGAAACTCGATTTGATCGGCCGGAGGCGTTGGAGCGGTCATGACAACCCTGTCTTGCATGTCGCTGTCACTAGAGCATTTTCCACCTGATCTGGGTCGCTACCCGTATCCGGCGTGGCGAAAGTAGTTCGCGCACTCGTCGGGTGCAAACGTCTTGATGAGGCGGCCGATCAGCTTCATCAGCGCCTTCACGGTGCGGGCCGCGCCCTTGCGCAG